>JAGLCE010000030.1 GCA_023146365.1 Endozoicomonadaceae bacterium | reverse complement strand
ATAATCAGGCGAGACCCGACAGTTAGTCACTAAAAATAAAACTGTTGATATTGATGATGCTAAAATGTATAGTTCGAAATTCATCAAATATTGTTGTTTATAGCTGGTCGAGGTTCAAAGCGTGGTCGTTTAAACGGAGGCGATGTTGTTCGATTGAAAGATGCGTGTGAGTCAATGGAAGTGTAGTTTTTAAAGGTGCCAAAGTGAGAATGGTTGATGAAGTTATTTTTAAATGTATTGGTGAAAATGGGTTTTTATAATGCGTGTTAGGAATATATAGTTAATGCTTAAAATAAATATGTTGTTTTTTCGTGTCAATCCATTTTCATCTTATTTTGCAATTCTAGTCGCAATTGCATCCTTCGCTTTAAGTATAGTTGTAACTAATAATGTTAACTTAATTAATCGGGATGGTTTTCTTTATATTGAAGTTGCTGAATTATACTTGAAATTGGGGTATTCGGCTGCATTTCATCGTTATAGCTGGCCTTTTTTTTCTATATTAACTGCATGGTTAAGTAAAATAATTGGGGGGAATGTAATATCAGCTTTTTATATCCATAGCGCTTTTTCTTTGGGTCTTTTAGGTTTTGCTTATATGAAAGTGGCGCAATCTTTATTTGAGCAGAAAGAAGTGGTTATTCTATCTGCGATTATTTTTATTTGCTTTTCGACATTGAATGATTATCGAGTTGATATTGTTCGAGATCAGGGTTTTTGGGCATGGTCGGTTCTGGGGTTTTATTTTTTCCTAGAGGCTGTAAAAGTACAGCGAATCCTTTATTTGTCATATGGTATACTTTGCATTTTGTTAGCTACTATGTATCGTGTGGAGGGTGCTATCACGCTATTGTCATTACCCTTATTATATTTATTGCTTTCTAATTATAAAGAGTTAATGTGTATTTTAAAGCAGAAACGATTGTTGCTTGTTGTTTGTATAATGTTGTTAATTTTTATTGTTGGTGTTATTTTTGTTAGTGGTTACGGTGAGAGTAGTAAGCTGATAGCTACTATGTCTAGTACAAATATAAGTACATATTTTGAATTGTGGCATGCTGCATGTAATCATATTTCTATGATATTGCCAGAGTACAGTAAAAAGTATTCTGCTTTATTTCTATTTGCAGGAGTGGCAGGGATTTTTTTGGCAAAAATAATACCAGTAATGGGGGTGGGGTATACCTTATTTTGTTTGTTAAATATGCGAGTCTATATAGGGTGGCTTAAAAAAAATAAACCTATTTTAGTCTTAATGTTAGTGGCTGCAATACCTCTTGTTGTTTTTATTTATAGGTATTATTTTTTATCAACTCGCTATATTGTACTGTTTTCTCTATTGTTACTTTATCCATTAGCGTGGTGCTTCTATGATGTTTTTTTCAACAGAAAAAGTTTATTATTGAAGTTTGTAGCGGGATTATTATTGTTTTATTCTTTAGTTGATGGTTTTTATAAGAGTAAACCAAACGATAAGTTATACTATCGTGAAGCCAGTGAATGGGTTGAATCTAACTTGCCCGTTGGTGCGGTGATAGGAACGAATTCCGTGCGGTTGAGTTATATGGTGAATGGATTATATTTTAACAATACAAAATTTAATGTTAATAATTTTAATGAAAATAAGGTTGATTATTTGTTGTTTAAATCGAAGAATGGTTTGCCTTCATTTATTAAAGAATCTCAATGGTGTGTGCTCTACAAAATCAAGAGTGATAAAAATGGCTATATTTTTATGTTTTCTAGAGCGTTAGATGATGTGAAGTGTGATCTTTAAGAGTTGATAGCTCTGATTTGAGATGAATATTGAATCTTAAAATCCTCGGATTTAAAATCAGTTTCGTTGAGCCACTTATCATCAAGAAGTTGATCAGATGGATTCGCCAAGAGCTTACGGCATATATCACCTTGTAAACGTACACCACCAAAAAGTAACATATTAATTGTTTTTTTTTGAGGAGGTGTTGCCGACTGAAATTTCATAGGTGAGCTAGTTGCTGGTACATTTCGTAGCTCTCACAATTAGAAATGGAGATCAGGATGAATGTTGTTGTGCGGTAGTCTGCTATGATTCCTTGTGATAGTGAAACCTGTGAGATGTCGCTGAATGCTATTGGAGAAGTTGTTAAGCTAAAGCACGCAACAAGTGGAGTGAATGATAGCTTAGGGCGAAAACTATAGCGTAAAATATCAGCAGATTAATAAAGATGCGCGATAGATACAAAAGGATGTCTATCTGTGAGTCATAATCTAGTGAGCTTGATAGGATGATTGCACGATATAGGCTGATAATCTGTGGTATTATCTGATGCAATGTGTTCAAGTGTTAGAAAGTCCGTTGTTGTTTCAATAGGTTGCGACTCTGCGACTCTGCGACTGTGAGATGACAGCCCGCATTGTTTTGATGGAAGCTGATGATTGATTTAAAAAATGTTACCTCAGCCGAGCTGGTGATTGACCATGTGCTCGATACCACCGGTCTGATCTGCCCTGAGCCGGTGATGATGTTGCACAACAAAGTAAGGGAAGTGTGCAATGGTGATGTGGTGGAGGTGGTTGCCACGGATCCTTCGACACAGCGGGATATTCCGAAGTTTTGCGCTTTTCTGTCTCATCAGTTGATCAGTAATGAAGAGAGGGGAAAAAAATTTTACTATTACATCCGCAAGGGTGGTTCCCAACGTCAGGCTAGTGGTCACCCTTTACCATCAAAAACAGAGGAGACAGTAAAGTAATGAGCATTGATATTTCAATGCTTAAGCACATTGTTTTTCAGTTGATGAATCCTGTCTCTAGTTGCTGCGGCTTCTTCAAACTCAAGATTTTTGGCATGTTCAAACATTTGCTGCTCCAGCGTTTTCAGTCGTTTGGCTAATTGCTTGGGATTCAATATCTCTATTTCCTCAGGATAATCAGTGTTCGCTTCATTGGTATTGCGGTGTTGTTTTGTGCGACGCCCAGGAATCGCTCCTTCCATGATATCACCGACCTGTTTTGTGATGCCTTTTGGGGTGATGTTGTGTTTCTTATTGAAGTTCAATTGTTTTTCTCTGCGACGGTTTGTTTCGTCTATTGCTCGCTGCATGGAACCGGTTATTCGGTCAGCATAGAGAATGGCTTTACCGTTCAGATTGCGTGCAGCTCGACCTATCGTTTGAATCAGGGAGCGGTCGGATCGAAGGAAACCTTCTTTGTCGGCATCCAGTATGGCGACTAAAGAGACTTCCGGTATATCCAGTCCCTCCCGCAGTAAGTTAATACCCACCAAAACGTTAAAGATGCCTATGCGAAGATCGCGAATAATTTCCACTCGCTCAATGGTGTTAATGTCTGAGTGTAGGTAGCGAACGGTTACACCTTGTTCGGCCAGGTATTCAGTCAGGTCTTCCGCCATACGCTTGGTCAGTACGGTGACCAAGACTCGGTCACCTTGTGCAGTACGCTGATTAATTTCAGAGAGAAGATCATCAACTTGAGTCGTTGCGGGGCGCACTTCAATGGCAGGGTCAATCAGTCCTGTGGGTCGAACCATCTGTTCGACGACCTGATCCTGGTGATCCTTTTCATAGTTGCCGGGGGTTGCAGAGAGGAAGATCGTCTGAGGGCGCTTGCTTTCCCACTCCTCAAATTTCATGGGGCGATTATCCAGTGCCGATGGCAGGCGGAATCCGTATTCGACCAGTGTCTCTTTGCGTGATCGATCCCCTTTATACATGGCGCCAATCTGGGGAACCGTCACGTGAGATTCGTCAATGATGAGTAACGAATGTGCAGGCAGGTAGTCAAATAGTGTCGGTGGTGCTGCTCCTGGACTGCGTCCGGAGAGATAGCGTGAGTAGTTTTCGACACCGCTGCAATAGCCAAGCTCCTGCATCATTTCTATATCGAAGCGGGTGCGCTCTTCTAGTCGCTGCGCTTCGACCAATTTGTTATTGTTCTTTAACACTTGCAGTCGTGCATCCAGTTCTACTTTTATATGATCAATGGCGTTCAGAATGGTTTGTCTCGGTGTGACATAGTGCGACTTGGGGTAAACAGTTACTCTTGGTACTCGGCGAAGGAGTTCGCCGGTCAGAGGGTCGAACCAACTGATAGTCTCCAACTCCTCATCAAACAACTCCAGACGTATGGCTTCCTTTTCAGATTCTGCTGGATAGATATCGATCACATCACCCCGTACTCGGTAAGTGGCACGCTTCAACTCCATATCGTTGCGGGTGTACTGCAATTCTGCCAACCGTCGCAGTATCTGTCTCTGATCGATGATTTCACCGCGGCCGAGGTGCAGCACCATCTTGAAATAGGATGTCGGATCACCCAGACCATAAATAGCTGATACGGTTGCAACAATGATCACGTCTTCTCGCTCCATTAGCGCTTTTGTTGCAGAGAGTCGCATCTGTTCGATGTGGTCATTCACTGATGCATCTTTTTCAATAAAGGTATTCGAGGAGGGGACGTAGGCTTCTGGCTGGTAGTAGTCGTAGTAGGAAACAAAATATTCGACGGCGTTGTTCGGGAAAAACTCTCTAAATTCACCATAAAGTTGTGCGGCCAGCGTCTTGTTTGGCGCCATTACTAACGTCGGGCGTTGTATATTTTGTATGACGTTGGCTACGGTGAAGGTCTTGCCAGAACCGGTTACGCCCAGCAGCGTTTGGCAGGCTAGGCCGCTTTCGGCGCCGGCGGTTAGTGCACGGATGGCGTCCGGCTGATCGCCAGCGGGCTTGAAATTGGAGACTACCTTGAATCGTCGGCTCATGGGCTCCTACTATTCTGTGAAACATGGTGTATGACGTCGAACGACACAGTCAGTGTTCCGGTGCCATGTAATAACGCTACTGTTCGGTTAAGTATTAACAAGTTACAATTGCCTAAGATCTGGCGAGGTATTCTCAAATGTTCCACACCAACAATCAAGTGTCAGTAGATCGTCAATCGATTGGGACGATCAAGTTTGCGACGATTTCAGTCGCCAGTGCGACACCTCATGATTATGCAGCTAAATGCATCGCATCGTAAACTTTATTAGGCGAGAATTTCAGCCATCAGTGCGACACCGTGTAATTATGCAGTTAAACGCATAGCTTCGTATACTTCATTAGGTGTTTTATAGTTGAGCAACTTTCTGGCTCTGTTGTTGATTCTATTTTGGATCAAAGCGATATCTTCGGCAGTGATTTTGTCCAGCTCAGAGGCTTTCGATAGATACTGGCGTAGTAATCCATTGTGATTTTCGTTCAGACCTCGCTCCTATGTTGGATCAGGGTGCGCAAAATAATTGTCTGCATTGAGCGCCATCTTTGTTTGGGTGTGGTAGGCAAACTTTTTACCATTATCAAATGGATGTGACCGAGGTTTTGCTGCCTTTACTCAGCATCCAAAGAATCGACAGTGTTGATCAAGGAAAGTGTTCTGCGATTTAGAGACTAGGCTAATACGAGATTGGAGCAGGAGCGGTTGCCCATGGACGGTGTAATGAAAAGTAATGAAAAATTTAGTTTCTTGGATAGATTGATTGCCTTTTGCTCAATTTCCATATGACCTTGCTAGAATGGGGATACCTGTGAGGGAGCGAGAAGTCATTGTTGAAGACCTCCAAAATCCTTTTGGGTGACCATGCACAAAAATGTTAGCATGTAAAAAAAAGCTTTGCTCCCATGATTTTTAATCTTTTACTCATCATTTAATAAAAGAATTTTTTATATGACTGGACGCTATGATCGCCAAACAATTTTATCTGAGTGGGGAGACAATGGCCAGGAATTATTAGACCACAGTCGTATGGTCGTTGTGGGTGCAGGGGGGCTTGGTTGCCCTGCATTACTTTACCTCGCGGGCGCAGGTGTTGGGCAACTTACCATTATAGATCATGATATGGTCGACACGTCCAATTTACAGCGACAGATTATCTATAAAACAAGCGAAGTGGGACAGTTAAAAGCTGTTCTTGCGAAGTCTTTCTTGGAACAGCTTAACCCAGAGATAAAAATCGATGTTCATACAGAAGAGATAACACTTCAAAATGTCTCCTTATATTTGAAAGGGCATGATGTTATTCTTGATGCAGTTGATAATTTTAAAACACGCCATTTGATTGCTAAAGCAGGAAGAAATCTTGAAATACCTGTTGTTTTTGGTGCATTGCAGGGGTTTGATGGACAGCTCAGTTTTTTTGCACCTCATATGGGAACACCTTGTTACCGTTGTCTATATCCTGACGAACCATCGTGGAAACCAGCAGGAAAAAACAAAGGGGTTCCTGGAGCTATGCCGGGTATGCTGGGTTCGCTGATGGCGCTAGAAGCGACGAAGTATATTTTATCGCAACAGGAAGTATCTGCTGATTTATTAACATTACAAAAAGGATATGTTCTCACATTTGATGGACGTACAGGAGAGAGTCATCACCGAAAACTATCTAAAAATGTAACATGTAGTCTTTGTGGGACAAGCTAATGTTTTTTCTGTTTTAAATCCAAGGCAATACTTACATCAATATCACCTTGCTTAAAACATAAGCCATTTTTAGGGTTTTCTATGATTTCTTCTATCATTGTTGGGTGAAAAGATATGTCTAAAACACCTTCTTTTGTCTGACATAAAAAGGGGGATGATGTACATTTTTTGCACATACGAACACAGGCGCTAAGCACGCAAAAATCATCAACAGAGAGCTTAAAATGGCAGGGGGTCTCCTTCTGTAGTTGATCAAAATCTTGGCGTGTTAAACGGATGCGTATACGGTTATTGTCGAATGTGATCTTCATATTTTTTCTTCTTTATCTAAAAATGTCTGCCATTGTTGAGGCGTGTTTATGTTACTTAAGTAAGGCGAAGGTAGAAGCAAAGTTTTAGTCATCAATGGTGCTAAAAACGCTTTGATAGAACCCCTGTCAGGAATAGTCAATTGAGTATTTCGTAATGAAAAAGGTAAGGGTGAGCCTTTAAAAAAAGCTGTTTCTATTTCTTTTTTTTCCAGAAGAATATCAATAAGTTTTTTTAAATCCTGAGATTGTAAATAAGGCATATCAACAGGCAAAAACAAAAATATTTCAGGTGTTTTATTATGTTTTATAATTGTAGAAATCCCCCCTAAAGGACCAAGGTGAGGGGTGTCATCAGGTAGTCCATATTGACCACTTATTATAACATGACGGCATCCAGCCTGTTTTAGAGAATCTTTTGCATACTCCAATAATGACGTTCCATTAAATATAAGTTGAGACTTGTTTTGCCCCATACGGCTCGATTTTCCTCCTGCTAAAACAACCCCTAGTATGTTATGATGCATTGAGCGCATGACCCGCTAACCACGTTGATGTTTCATTGTCATAATGCTCTTGTTTCCAAATAGGGGCGCGCGTTTTAACCGCTTCTATAATGAAACGACTCGCCGTATATGCCTCATTGCGATGGGCAGATGTTACGCCAATGGCAATACACAAGCCGCCTAATGTAACGTATCCTTGAGCATGCGCAATATAAATGCGGGTTGTTTTTTCAGCGCATTGTGCAATGGCTTCGGTGGCAATTTGTTGTAATGCTTTTTCGGCTAATGTTGGGTGCATATCAAAAGTAATGCCCGTTACATTTTTTTTCCCATCATTGTGGTTTCGTACAACGCCAAAAAAAGTAAGTTGCGCCCCATGAGCATCATTAGCGAGCCATGCCATTAAGGGGGACGCAACTAAATGTTCTCTTTCTAATGTTATCTGTATGTTGTTCATTTTAAAAAATAATTTAACCTCCGCATACCGGAGGCAAAGCGGAGAGTGTTTTCTCGCTCACGACCATGGCATCTGTCGCTAATATTTCATCTTCTGTGGCGAGCGCGCAATGGTGTACCAATTCATCAGCGCCATCTTGAAGAGATTTTATCAGAGCCTCTTTAATAAAATGGCAGTTTTGAGGAAGTTGGATATCTAATTCTATATTTGCATTTTCTGCATATTGGCGTAACCCACCGTAAAGTTTAATGTTCAGCGGCATTTTTTGACTCCTCTTGTTTTAAAAATGGTTGAACTTCTGGCCAAAGTAACGGATAAATGTCTACTTTTTCGCCCACAGTCAGCTGTGTTGTCTCTTCATCTAGCACCGCCCATGCATTACTCTTCAAAAGAGGATTTAGCATAAAAGAAGCTTGTCCTTTTAGAACATCAACAGAAAAATTGTCGTCTTTCATAAAGAGATGTGCTTTCTGAAAATGTCTAAGACCCATTTTACTGCGTGCAGCAGATGTTAAAGTGGCTCTAGCAGGTTTTTCGGTAGGAAGCCCTAAAAGAGCGCGCAATAATGTGCTTCCTAAAAAGCGCAAGCCAACCATCGTTGAAACAGGATTTCCTGGAAGTCCTAACCACCATGTTTTTTTGGTACCTTCAGAACAGCATGGCACTTGTCCAACTAAAAGAGGCATTCCGGGGCGCAAGGCAACTTTATGAAAAAGAATCTTACCTTTCAGCTTTTCAATGAGTGGCGGGATAAAGTCATATTTTCCCATAGAAACCGCCCCTGTTGTGATGATAACATCAGGTTTTTTCTCTAAAGCATTAAGAATTTCTTGCTTGGCTATCATGGGGTCATCCTGCAGTACAGTCGTATGGATTATATCCACACCCAATTGCGGAAGCACTGCTTTTAGATAATAGAGGGAAGAGTTGTAAATCTGCCCTTGTTTAAGTGGTTTATTCAGATCAGTAATCACTTCATTGCCTGTTGTTAACACAGCGACTTGAGGACGTTTTTGTACGGTTATTTCTGCTACACCAACGGCTGCTAATAAACTGATATGCTGTGCTGTTATCCATGTGCCCGCCCTTATAAGTTCAGCACCTTTTTCTATATCTTCTCCAGCCAAACGCACATTGGCTTTTGCAAGAACAGATCTATTGATATGCATAACGCCGTGTTCATCTATCGATGTATTTTCAACAGGAATCACCGTATTACCACGAGGTGGAATAGGGGCTCCTGTCATAATTTCAATACACGTACCTTCTGTTAATGGTGTGGACGAAGAAGCATCGCCCGCAGCAATACTCCCGACACATTTCAGTGTTTTTTTGTTGATATCCGATGCATTAAAAGCATAGCCATCCATGGCGCTGTTAGAAAATGGAGGCAGGTTTAAATTGCTGGCAATGGAGTCTGCCAGCACACGATTCAGCCCTTTCTCTAATGGTATTATTTCTACCCCAAGTGGAGTTACCATTTGTTCAATCGATTGTTGTGCTTCTTGATATGAAATCATGACCGTTCCTTTTTAATAAGCTTTAAAACTGTAGGCACAAGGTCATCAAGCACAGGAAAGCTCTCCGCGATGGATTTTGGATTTCCAGGCAATGTAATAACAAGGCTATTCTTAATACGAGCTCCGAGACTGTTACTCAACCATGTCGTTTTTGTGAATTGCCTTCCTTGTTGGCGTAAAGCTTCTCCGATACCGATGAGGACTTTATCTGCCATGCTTTCAACTGTTTTTGAGGTGATATCTCGTCTATTGGGTCCAGTACCTCCGCTTGTTAAGATTAAGCCAATGTTTTTTTCAGCATAGTGATAAAGCGTATTTTTTAGGGCTTCAGCATTATCTGGTATGATTTCACAATGAATATTTTCTACACCCCGTTTTTCTAATAATGTTTGCAAGGTTGGTCCAGCTAAATCTTCATATTCGCCTTTGCTTGCTCGGTCGCTTAAGACGATAATTCCAGCAGATTCGCCAAAGCAAGCGACCTGTTTTGAAGCATCATGCCATGATTTATCAGCTTCAGGGTGTACCCAAATACCTTTTTTACCGCCTTCTTTTAGCTCAAGACGAATATTATCTAAACGTAGCGCAGGATCAACCGGTTTGATTAAATCATAAAGGCAAAGCAGTGCGCTATTCACACCCATGAGAGCCTCCATTTCAACCCCTGTACGTGCCACCACAGACACTTCACAGCGCACAATGATCTCTCCCTTTGCTTCGTCAAAACTAAAACCAAGCCCTACTTTATCTAACGGTAGTGGGTGGCACAAAGGGAGCAGTAATGCCGTTTGCTTTGCGCCTGTTATTCCTACAAGTTCTGCCGCTTTTAAAACGTCTCCTTTTGGAAGTGTTTTTTCTAAAACAGCTTTGTAAGCATCTTCTCCCATAAAAATAGACCCACACGCTATAGCGCGTCGTTTGCTGGTAGGTTTTTCGCCCACATCAGCCATGGCAAATTGATTTTCTCCCAACGAAGGACGTTGTATTTGCGCTTCGTCCCGAGGTGATGGAGGATGTTCAGAGGTTACGTTGGTCATTTTAAGTATCCTTTTTGTGCGATTTTGTTGAAAGATAAAAAACATTCAAAAGCGATACCGATACCAAGTGTCCAAAGAATATTTTGCGTCAACCATGCGACCGTAGCCATGGCAAAAAGCTGTAGACGGCAACTGGGAATTATCCAGCTGGGCTTGGCAAGTGTAAAATGAAAGATACCAACAGTACTCAGCAATACGCCTGCCATAAAGGGTGGATAAGCAATCGAAAACGTTTGAGAAAAAGTGACATACATCGCCAAAGCTAAAAATGTTCCTCCAATAATAAGATTAGAATACCAATGGGTGCTGCCTCCTTTTACATGCGCCGTTACACCGCCTGAACCATGACAAAATGGTAATCCACCGATGAAAGATGAAAAAACATTGCCCAGCCCAATACTCATGAGCAACCGTTTGACAGTAATACGCTCAGCACGCTCAGAGAAATAACGTCGGGACACATCGTAAGTTCCCACAACAGAGTTTGTTAATGTCAGGGCAAGTTGTGGCAAAATAAGTGTTACAATCATTGAGGTGCGAATGGGATTTTCTGTGTTGGCAGGAGCCGCTAGCGTCACCTGCGAACCTTTCAAAAGAGCCCATATAAAAATGCCAAAAGACAACAATCCTAAGAGGGAAATATTCGTATAAAAGTCTAATAAAATTAGGCTACCAACAAAAAATACAAACAGAAAAATCCATTCATAGGATTCTCCAAGGCCTGCCATTTTCATCCCTTGCGTCACTAAGATAATACCAAGCCCCAGTTGAAGCCCATGGATTAAGCGTCGAGGGATTTGATTTGCCAACTTGTTAACGGGCGCAAACAGTAAACTTAAACATAACAGTCCCACAAGAAAGCCGCTGAGATGAACTTCAAGCGTCGTTGCCCCAAGCGCCAAAGCTGCAATGACAACAGACTTCAGTGGCTGTACTGACATGGGCACACGAAAAATAAAACCAGAAACTATATAAGCCATACCAACCGAGAACAATAAAATAGAGGTAGAAAAACCATCTTTCACTGAAAGTGCGAGTAACAATGGGAACATTAGCGCCCCATCCGCGTAGGCTCCCAGTGTGTTGTTTGACCAAAAAGACAAAAATGCTTTTGAAGGCATTTTCATAACGACTCATCCGCCAATCGAAGAAAAATGTTTTATGTACCTGACTTGAGATTCATGTAAATAATGTTTGGGGGGTTTGAGATTTAACAGTTTTGAAATACAGGACTTGAGTTCGTTTTTTTGCTTGTCTTTTTGTAATAAAGGACGCAAATCATAGCGTCCCTCTCCAAACAGGCAAAGCTGAAGTTCCCCATAAGCAGAAACACGTAGCCTGTTGCATGTATCGCAAAAATCAGAACGATATGGCTGAATCAGTCCGATTTTTCCAAGATAATCTGGGTGAGAAAATACCAGAGCAGGCCCTGCATCTATGCCACGATTTTCTTGTTTCCACCCTTCTGCTAAAAGCTTTTTTGAGAGGTAAGAGCTCTCTATATGGTGATTTTTAAAATATTTAGTATTATCCGATGTACTCATCAGCTCAATAAAACGCCATTCAAGAGGACGGAATTTCACGTAATCAAAAAAATTGTCCATTTCAGATACATTAATACCCTGCAGCAGGACGGTATTCACTTTGATAGCCTCAAATTCTTGATTTAATGCCATTTCAACGCCATTCAGCACCTTTTTTAAGTGATCATGACCTGTGATTTTATGAAAAATGTTTGGCTTCAGGCTATCAATGCTAATATTAATTCGCCGAATACCTGCCTTGTAAAAAGAAGTTACTTTTTCATCAAGACAATAAGCATTGGTAGTTATTGCAAGCGTTTTTATTGCTGGGATAGCTGAAATAGCTTGAGCAATAGTATCGATATCCTTTCTGACGGTAGGCTCTCCACCTGTTAAACGCACTTTTTGAACGCCTAACTCGGAAAACCCATCAATAAGTCGGCGTATTTCTTCCACAGAAAGAGGTTTGCGTACGAGGCATGGTTTTTTATAGCCATCAGGAAGACAGTATGTGCATTTAAAGTTACACACATCTGTCACCGAAAGGCGCAGGTATGGGAACGAGCGCCCATGACGATCTTGTATCATGATTTTAACAGTGCTCCTTTCCAAATACGGAAGGTGGCCATGCTTCCATAATCAGCCCTATTGTTATGGACAAATACCCATGTTTAATTAACATTCATGCATCATTGGCTATCGATAGCTCTGATAGAAAAAATAAGTGATATTATATTAAATGAGACCTAAGCATAACTCAACAAAGCTAACCATATTTTGGTGGAATATCGTCATACATAAACTCTTCACAATGGAGCCAAGACTGTAATGGCGACCTTAGTCAGTCCGACTCTTTGAGCACTTTAATGCGGGCTTCATCGACTTGCAGGTAATCGTACGGCAGTTGATGTTCTCGCATCAGATTGATCAGCGGCTGTAGCTGCAAGGCCAGTTTTATGACCCAATGGACCATGCTGGTGCGCGATATTTCATCTCCGTAACGCTTGATAATATTGTTCAGACGATAAAGTGGTAGGCCATCGCAGTATTTTGAATACGATAATAAAGGAGAGCAGTCCAGCACTGGCGATGACTTTGGGTAACGGGTGCTTTGGCCGTTTTTCCGCTTTAATTTGGCATGTTCCTTTTTCGACAAATACGACTTTTTCTTGCAGATATTCGATGACTCGGGTTTTGACCGGTTCGATATCGGGTTCTTCCTTTACCACACTGTAAAACGTATCGATCGCACCCGCTTTTTCTTCGTCGCTCAGATGGATATGAATCTGATGGTGCGGCAGGCTTTTGGATATAACCCCTTGCGGCCTCTTGATGGTGCTGGTGTTTTTTTGTTGGCTTGGGGTGAGATTCTTCTTCTGAATCATCACAACACAATTCCGTCTCATCGAATAACTCGCCCTGGTGAGCATTCTTTTCGCTACTACGTCCATAGGGAGTGATTCTGGCGAACGTATCAGGCGATTCATGTCAGCGTACCGAGCAAGTGTTTAATCAATTCATGATTGTGTTCGTTAATGCCGCTGATGGAAATTCCGTTCGGTAGTGTAACTATCAGCCCCTGATCCACGGATGCCTCGACAACTTTATCGGCTACGAATCCCGACTGATTATAGCGAGAATCGCTAGCCGAATGATCACTGGTGCCGTCTTGCAGTTTGCGCTTCCAATACCAAAATTGGCTTGGCTTGGCTTGGCTTG
>JAGLCE010000003.1 GCA_023146365.1 Endozoicomonadaceae bacterium | reverse complement strand
GTGTTCAACCGAAACAATCAAAAACCCGGGCTAGCCGTGTTCAACCGAATAAGTCGAGAACCCAAGTCTGCGGCAAATGTGGCGATCAGATGGTGAAGCGTGTTTTAAAACAAAGTGATCATGCCGGACGAGAAGCCTGGGTTTGTAGCAGTTATCCTAGATGTCGATCTGCCATTATGATTGCCAGCGAAATTCCCAGCTAAGTGCATTTTGGATGGTTTTTCGCTGACCGGATATCACCTAACATCGGCTTGACAGATTATCTCAAATTTGTAATGAATTGTGAATTTTAGTCGCCAGTGCAATACCTCACACAGTCGTGCAGCCAAATGTATTGCGTCGTAAACTTCATTAGATGATTTCCAATCTTTTATGCGTTACCCGTTATGATGCGGTATTTCTCCATCAGCTCATCGTGGCTTTCTTGGTTATCGGTGTCCAGTGGGATGCAGTCGACCGGACAAACTTGCCGACACTGGGGCTCGTCATAGTGACCAACACACTCTGTGCAGAGGCTGGGATCAATCTCATAGATCTCATCGCCGGGAGAGATTGCGCTATTGGGGCACTCTGGATCACAGACATCACAGTTAATGCAGTCGTCAGTAATGATTAGTGACATGCTCTTCTATTCTAGGTTGGTAACTGGACGGCGGCAGGCTCACGCTTTGCCGTACTTCTCATTCAGCGCTTCGACAATTTGAAACTCAACAAATTTGGAAACGTCTCCACCTAGGAAGGCGATTTCACGCACTAATGTCGAGGAGATGTAAGAATACTGCTCAGCGGGAGTCAGGAACAGGCTTTCCACTTCCGGTGCCAATACTCGGTTCATGTTCGCTAGCTGGAATTCATATTCGAAATCAGACACGGCACGCAGGCCTCGTAGGATCACGTCAGCTTTGGCTTCGCGAACAAATTCGGTCAACAGGGAGCTGAAGCCACAGACTTCCACGTTGTGGATAGATTCAGTGACGTTGTGAGCCATCTGAACCCGTTCGTTCATATCGAACAGAGGCTTTTTATTTGGACTTTCGGCAACGGCAATAATGATTTTGTCGAACAGCCTAGCGGCCCTGCTGATCAGATCGAAGTGCCCCTTGGTGATCGGATCAAAGGTGCCTGGGTAAATCGCAGTGGTCATCAGTCTTTATCGTCCTGTATTCGGATTGTGCCCGTCTTTAGCATGACTCTAAATCAGTATAAACCGTGATGAGGAGCAAGGCTGCGCATGATAGCGATAGGTATGGATTATATAACAATTTCATCCATTCGGAGGGCTGAATGGCGTCATTCCTCCGATGACAGTGGCTACACCTGCTGTACTGAGACGCAAGACATCGTCCAAATCAATCCCTAGATTGCCACAATAACCGACACACTTGGAGTGGATTTGAGAGCCAGCTGCTCGTAGGCTGTAGTTCTCACAAAACAAACCATGTGGCCATATTGGAAAACCGTTACAAGCAGCTAACTCTGACTGAACAATACCAGATTCAATCCCTTTGTGGGGTAGTATTTTCGGCGCGTAGGATTGGTGACTACCTACACCGTTCCAATAAAACGATCTCCCTAGAGATGAAACGCTGCCCTTCTGGTGCTTATGGTGCTGAGGCAGCTATCGAAATAGCCTGCAGCGGCGTAAAACCGTAACCACATTCCATAAAAGAGTTGACTCTGTGAGTCGGCAGGTAAAGTCTCAGCTGAGCCAAGGCTTTACTCCGGAACCAATTGCAGGGTGCATGAAGTTGGAGTCTTTTAATGGGACGATTAGCTGCCAAACCCTCTATCGTCTGATCAAGAAAAACCAATAGCGCCACATTACTCCCACGCAAAGGAAAACGTTATCGGCAACGTCAAGGGTGTTGAGGCTGGATTAGGCTGTAAAAACTATTTTGCCAAGCCATACCACTCATGGCAACGTGGATTTAACGAGAATACTAATGGCCTGCTACGGCGATTCTTCCCAAAGAGAATGAAAATTGGCGGCTTATCTAGACATAAGATTGATGAGGCTCAATGGCTAATCAATATATGCCTGCGAAAAACCTTAAACTACTTTAATCCGATTGAGTTTTTATCGGGCAAGCGTGTGTCACTTATGCTGGCAATCTAGTGTCTATCTGATAGTCGGCAGGCCGTGGTTCGCAACCTGTCGGTAATGTTTATATGTTTTTAAATAAATGACGGACAATTCTCAGTTAAAAGTTGAACACTGAGACTCTCTCAGTGTTCTTAAGTGCGGGAACTGTGCAAGTAATCAAGAAGTCACGGATTCAGCTACATCACATGTGACGCCATAGTAATCGCTTCTTTTTCTTTTTCTTTGAGGGAAGCGGACTAGGAGACTTATTGAGAACGCTAGAATCATCATTCGCCAGATAACATTGTCCATCACCGCAAGGAACAACTAAAGGAGGGTGCGGTGAGATACCATTATTTCTGATTCCTGATGAGGCATTCAGTCCAGCGCCAGAGTATGGATCAACGCTCATGTTCCATGTGTATCTACCCACTGAACATTGCTTCTCTCCAGGTATTAATGTATGGAATATGACCTGGCCAGCACTAAAATCCGCCTGAGTAATAGATCGCTCGCCATGATTTTGAGCAACACTTGCCCCTGTCTGCCAAGGCTGAACACCATTATTCATCCAACCATATTTTGGTGTTTGCACTGCTAAATCCATTCTCCAGCCGCTGTGAATACTCCAATCAATGGGATACTTTGTGGT
>JAGLCE010000029.1 GCA_023146365.1 Endozoicomonadaceae bacterium | reverse complement strand
CGGCTAAGTCCGACAGGCTCCTAGTAGTGGTAGAATGATAAAACAAAGTACCCAATACATACTGCTTAAAATCTCAGTCATCGAATAAACCGCACACATCGTTAGCAATTTCCAAGATTTGACGTTGGAGTTCGGCGCATTGTTGCATACTGCTCATGATTTAATTCCTGTTTTAATATCTCCATTGAAAAACCGTGGTACTCTTAAATATTTAAAATGACGAGGATGGGCTGATAACAATAGCCCTGTCAAAAAAGGAGTGCAACCCTTTCTCCAAGCTGCTCACTGGCACACCGATTCAACAAATGAGTAAAAGTTTCTCCATTATTGTCACAGATCCAGATACTTTCTTGTTCATCAAAATCAAAATGAAAGCCACCACTTTTTGCCGCCACCCACAACTGGCGTATGACACCCTGACGGCTCAAGATTATCTTGCTGTCGTTCTCAAACGTCAAGGTGAGAATACTAGCGCTTGTTTCATAATCAATATTCAGGCCGCTCTCTTCAATAGCGTCCTCAATGACCACCATTAAATCGTCCAGTCGGTGGTTAAAGGTGTTCTCGTTCATCATCTTGATAGTTCTGCTAATGACTCTGTTTATGAAAGAAGAATAAAGGTTGCCCAGTTATCCAGCTCATTAGCGAGCAAAACTAACCGCTTGTAACATAATAAGCAAGACTATTATCATCGCAAAGTCATGAGTATACTTATATTTTCATTATCGACAGAAGTATGTACGGAGTCCTCAATGCAACGCATAATGGTGCTGATTATTCTGGGATTGGTGCTCTCAGCCTGTGGTCAGACAGGGCCTCTTTACCTACCAGAAACACCCCATTCACTACAGGCCAGTATATCTATACTCGTTCCGAGATAGAAAGACGAGTTGCTTGCGATTCATTCTGCCGACGATTATGTACGATAATGATGTTCACTGTGAGACCTCAGCATAACTCAACAAAACCGATCATATTCTGGTAAAATATCGGCATGCAAAAATCTTTCACAAAACAGCCCATACTTTTCGTCTCAGCTACTGAGCTGAATCATCCAATTATTCATGGTATTAATGATACGGAAGCGTTATTGGACTGGTCAGATATTGAAACGTTGCTCTCCTCAATCTACGCCTCGTTTCGAAAGTTTTGTCACTTTGAACTTGATGAAGACGTTCCCGAAGCCTCCACGTTGGGGCGGTTTCGAATACGACTGGTCGAGCACCATCTGTGGGATAAATTGTTGGCGGAGATTAATCGTCAGATTGAACATTCGTAAAGGCACTCAGTTTTTGGTGATCTATGGTGTGCCAAAAATATGTTCTGCGGGATAGGTGCGTCGAAAACCGGTGCAAAGCACTAGAAACAGGTATAAAACCGATTATTTGGCGTTAAATATCTCGGTGAGTTTCGTATAATGGGTGACAAGACAAAATGAGGAAAGTTTAATGAGGGTGCCTAAAGTTGCTAGTTATTCTGAGGTCTCACTGTATAATGCCACGCAGTGCATCAATGATAAACACTGGAAGCACGGTTGACAACGGAGACTTTACTATTCTGGAGGAAACCTTATGTTTTTACGGTTTACAAAAATGCATGGCCTAGGTAATGACTTTATGGTGGTCGATACAATCACCCAAAATGTACATTTATCTTCTAAACAGATCCGGCATCTAGCAGATCGTCATTTAGGTATTGGGTTCGATCAGCTGCTGCTTGTAGATCCACCCCACGACCCAAACATGGATTTTCATTACCGAATATTTAATGCTGATGGAAATGAAGTGGAGCAATCTGGTAACGGTGCACGCTGTTTTGCCCGCTTTGTCCGCGACAAAAATCTGTCTGTCAAAGCGTTGATCAAAGCCGAGACAGCCAAAGGCAATATTGAACTGCAAGTGGGAGAAAACAACAATATTACCGTTAACATGGGTCAGCCAGTGCTGGATCCATGGGATATTCCATTCAAAACTAAGCGTCAGGCGATTACCTATACTCTGGAAGTAGATGGTCGAGATTTGGAAATTTCCGCTATTTCCATGGGAAATCCTCACGCAATACTGCAAGTTGATGATGTAAACAGCTTGCCGGTGGAAAAGCTCGGACAGATAATCCATCAACACTTTCGTTTTCCTAAACGTTGCAATGCCGGATTTATGGAGATCGTTAATCCGAAACAGATTAGGCTTCGCGTTTATGAGCGAGGTGTCGGTGAAACTCTTGCATGTGGCACAGGGGCCTGTGCAGCTGTGGTGGCTGGCCGACTACGAGGAATGCTGGAAAATACCGTCATCGTTACACAGCCCGGTGGTTCCCTTGAAATTACATGGAAAGGTGAAGGATACTCAGTCATAATGAAAGGGTCAGCAACCTGCGTATTTGAAGGTCAGATATCAATATAAAGCATGAATCCACCGTTTTTATGAGATCCAATTTTTAGTAAACTCAAAGAAGGGAAAATATACCCATTTTATAGACATTGTTACTTGTTTTCCTAGCACATTTTTATCAAAGGATGGCTAAAAACGAACATTACAATAACAGTAATAGCCCGTTTAAATAACCGAAATCATACAGTTCAATACTTTACACAGCATCAACCGAATATTGCAAACCACCAAGCACAATCACCACAATCACCACAATCATGAGAATAGGTAAAACAGACTTTATTTCATTAGACATTGTAACCAATGGTTAAATATTATAACCGGGTGGTTATAGATAGGAAAATTAGAGACTTTAAATAACTCTATGTATCTGCCTCAGTTAAATATGCTCTGACAGTCGCACTATTCAAAGACTATAATAATCAATTAAAACGCATAACAGTCTCAAAAAATAGTAATTAAAATAACTAATAGCGACAACCCATTTAATTACCCTATTGATTAATGAAGCATAACAACTATTATAAGTATCTTCTTTGCACCCTGACTTTTTTACCAACAGGTTATCTTTTACTTACCAATACAAAATGATGAGAAAATTTTACCAAGAAGATCATCACTGGAGAACTCTCCAGTAATCTCTCCCAATACTTTTTGAGCATGACGTAGATCATCTGCTAGCAGTTCACCAGCTCCGTATATATCTAATTGTTTTTTTCCTTTTATTAGATACTCTCGGGCCTTTTCAAGTGCCTCTACATGTCTTCTACGAGCACTAAAGCCACCTTCAAGGGTTCCAGTATAGTCCATGCACTCTTTTAAATGATATTTAAGAGTATCGATTCCCTGACCCGTCAGGGTGCATAGGTGAATAACCGTTACACCGTTGTGGACTGTTACCCCATCTGATTCACCGGTTAAATCAATTTTATTTCGAATAATAGTAACATTCTCACCTTGCGGTAACTTATCAACAAATTCAGGCCAGATATCATAGGGATAACAACTATCTGTCGTACTAGCATCCACCATCAACAGAACACGATCTGCTTGGCTAATCTCCTGAAAAGCTCGTTCAACGCCGATCTGTTCAACACTATTATCACTTTCACATAGACCTGCAGTATCAATAATATACAACGGCATACCATCAATATGAATATGTTCCCGTAATACATCCCTTGTTGTTCCCGCAATATCTGTGACAATGGAGACCTCCCGCCCAGACAGTATATTCAACAAACTGGACTTCCCAGCATTGGGACGACCTCCAATCACAACAGTCATCCCCTCACGCATAATCGAACCTTGCTGAGCTTCACTGAAAACCTGCTCCAATGATATCATTACCGTATTTAAATCATTCTGTACTTTCCCATCAGACAGGAAATCGATCTCTTCTTCTGGAAAATCGATCGCAGCTTCAACATAAATGCGTAATTGGATTAACGCTTCTGCCAATTTCTTAACCCGGATGGAAAAAGCACCCTGTAGAGAACGCACCGCATTCCTTGCTGCCTGCTCAGTGGCACTGTCTATTAGATCAGCAATGGCTTCCGCCTGAACCAAGTCTATTTTGTCATTCAAGAACGCCCTTTCCGAAAACTCTCCTGGACGAGCCATACGAACACCGAGTCTGCCAATCCGACGCAATAACATATCTAGGATGACCTGCCCCCCATGCCCCTGCAACTCCAATACATCTTCGCCGGTGAAAGAGTTCGGCCCTGGGAAAAACAACGCCAAACCTTCATCAATGACTAAACCCTCCTCATCCAGAAAAGGCAGATAATGAGCATGTCGAGGTTTGAGGGATTCCAGCAGCAGTGCGGAGGCAACGTCACGACTTAAAGGACCTGAAACACGAATAATGCCTACACTTCCTCGTCCGGGAGCCGTGGCCTGTGCAACGATAGTATCGTTACTTGTCTGGTGAGCGTTAGATGGAATCATGATGCCGTGACAAAAAGATCAGAACCAATAAAAAAGGCGTAGTCCAATGACCACGCCTTTAAGGATAAAGTAAATTCTCTACAACGTCAGACGCTAGGATCAGCTTCAATTTTACGGGTAATATACCACTGTTGGGAGATAGATAATAGATTATTCACAACCCAATACAAAACCAGACCCGAAGGAAACCATAAGAAAAAGACAGTAAATATCACAGGCATCAGCTTCATCACGCGCGCTTGTATAGGATCTGGAGGCGCCGGACTTAGTAGCTGTTGAGCAAACATAGACGCTCCCATAATCAGCGGAAGAATAAAATAAGGGTCCTTCTGCGACAGATCATGTATCCAAAAAATGAACGGAACCTGTCGAATTTCGACGGATTCCAGCAGTACCCAGTAGAGAGCTATAAAGACTGGCATCTGCACCATAATAGGCAGACACCCCCCTACGGGGTTAACTTTCTCCTTTTTATACATCTCCATCATGGCTTGGGACATTTTCTGGCGATCATCGCCATACTGTTCCTTCAAAGCCTGTAGTTTAGGCGTCAATTTTCGCATCTTCGCCATGGAACGATAACTCGTAGCAGACAACGGAAAAAAGATCGCTTTAACAATTACAGTCAGTGCAATAATACTCCAACCCCAGTTACCCAAAATAGAATGTAGGAACTTCATCAGTTCAAACAGCGGTTTGGCGAACCACCAGAGAATACCGTAATCGATAGTTAGATTCAGACCACTAGCCAGTGTTTTCAATGTTTCTTGATCTTTAGGACCTACATACAAAATAGCTCCCGCTTCACCGGTCTGACCCGCTTTCACTTCAATAGAAGGTTCTACCACACTAATAATGTTGTAGTTATTAACAATACGTGTCTGATAAGTATTTTGATGATTTTGTCCGGGTATCCAAGCAACGACGAAGTAATGCTGCAGAATAGCGGCATACCCCCCATCGACAACTTCTTTCAATGGCTTACTACCAAAATCACCGAAGTCCACTTTATGATACTGTTTTTCATTGCTACGAAGAGCTGCGCCCAGATAGGTGTTAATGGTGGTTTTACTACTGAACTCCTTACTTGGGTCTTCAGAATTATCACGTTTCAGCTGACCGTAGAAATTACCAATCCAGTCACTATTAGATATGTTGTGGATAAAATAATTGACAGATATCTGGTATTCATCTCGATTAAAGGTATAGCGCTTGATGATATTAGCCTTCTCGCTCTTCAGGGTTAGATCGATCTGTAACTTATCTTCGTCATCTTCCATCTGGTAAGCGGTTTTAGCCGAGCTGAACACTGGATGTCCCTGGCGATCGGGACCATCAATGCCAGTCAGACCACTTTGAGCAATAAATAGTCGTTTTTGGCTATTTTCTAGAAGAAGGAAAGGATTATCCGGCTGGCTTTTTACCTTCGGATACTTAGGGAGCGAGACAGATATTATATCTCCGCCACTGGTATCAATGATGACGTTAAGTGTGTTAGTAGTTACAGTGATAAGATTCGCACTGTCAACCGCGTTGTGATCCATAATTATATCTTTAGTATCGTTTTCCAGCACCGGCGCATCACTGCTATTAGCAGTGGCAACCTGTGAAGTTGGCACTCTCTTCACAGAGACAAGCTCTTTTGTGCTCATCTCGGGCAATTTGTCATAATCCTGATTCCACTGCAGCACCAAAAGGTAGCCGACAACAGCTAGGGCAACGATCAGAATAGTTCTCTGAAAATCCATGATTATCGGGTCATCAAATCGGTTGAATTGTATACCTTGGGCAACGTGGTCGTTTTATCCACAAAGGAGTGATTACTACCACAATACTCAGGGCTGTTTTTTAGTGGTCTTGTCGTTTTATCGCAACAACATGCAGACAACTGAGGTAGAGATTTCTGGTATGAAGTAACACTTTGCTTATCATCCATACCTCCAGTAACAGGATCATACCCACCAAGATTCCAAGGGTGACAACGCAAAAGACGTTTAATCGCTAGGATGCTTCCGCTTATAAACCCTCGACTCTCTATGGCTTCTTTCGCGTAAGCGGAGCAGGAAGGGTAAAAACGACAATGTCTGCTCATTAAAGGACTGATCATGTACTGGTAAATACTAATAATTAAAAGAGCTAGTGTTTTGGCCGGATTGATGAACATGACTTGCTCTCTTTGTTGGCGAATTGCAAATAATGCTTCAAAAAAAAGCAGCCATTTAAGCATGAATGGCGTGGACTTTAACCTGAACCTGAGCACTTTTTCGCGCTAAGAGAGTGCTTTTGGAACCCAGACTGTTGTTTGATGCGAAACCATTGCTTATTAAGTAGACTTTGCAGTTGCTTGTTACTGAGTGTATCCAAGCCTTTCCGAGCTATAACTACGATATCCAATTGCTCAATACTAGCTTGGTTCAGTCTGAAAGTTTCCCGCAACATACGTTTCACTCGGTTACGTTCTACGGCAAAACGAATATTTTTCTTGCCAATCACCAGACCTAAACGGGAAATACCTCGAGTAGTATGACGCCCAAGAATAAGTAGATGCTTGTTCGATACCTTGATATCTGCAATATCAAAGACCTGTTTAAATTCAGCAGAAGTAGACAGTTTGTGTTCATAACTGAAACTAAAACTCACGCTTACATTCCTGACGGCAGATCAAGCAGACAGACGCTTACGGCCTTTAGCACGACGGCGGGCGATAATATGCTGACCGTTCTTAGTCGCCATACGAGCACGGAAACCATGCGAACGCTTACGCTTCAGAACGCTAGGTTGAAATGTTCTTTTCATGGGTAACTCACCTACGTTGTACGAGCCATAACTGGAAATGACAAATAAATGAGACGCAATTGTAGGGAGTCAGAGGGCTAGCGTCAATTTAAAATAGAGATAATTATTAATTAGTCGATTTCGTTATTTCTCATAGGGAAAATCCACACCTTCAAACTCCCTGGAGTGAGTACTGATATCTCAACAAAAATCCCTTACCCAACGTGGTCAAAAGAGCCTGTTTCCAATGGATTTTCCTGCTTAGTGCTTAGTGCTTAGTGCTTAGTGCTTTCAAGTAAAACCTGGAAGGAAGAAATTAATCGTATTGGATGAAAATTAGTCAGTTTTTATCACTTTCCTAAAAAAGACCTTCGATCAAAATATAGAATATGAAATATATATATCATATAAGTCTTTATTTTCTTTTTTATTGTTATTATTAGGCAGCCATACTTCTGTGGAAAACCTTTAAAAAATCTTATTTATCAATAAGATACAGTTACTAAAACAGTGTTAACACAGCATAGAATTATTTGTACGATAACCGTGGAGGATTGTGTATAAAAAGTACCCTTTCGATAGATCTGTGCATAAACAGCCCTTTTATACACATATAAACAGCCTAAGTTATACATTTTTTACACAGAATTACTCACAGGTTTAAAAATAAATTTATTTTTTAAACCTTTATTTAACTATTTGTTAACTAATTGATAAATAAAGGGTTTTATAGTGAAGAATACTTAAAATATAGGGTTTTAATGGTATGGCTAACACGGCCAATAAAGGATAAAATAAGTTGCTTTTAAAGTATTGGACTCTGGATCTTTTTCTTTACTTTTAATAATCGGAGTTGTTCTCGTGCCTCAGGCGTTATGGCAGAAATGCATGGATATCCTTCAGGATGAGCTGCCTTCTCAACAGTTCAATACCTGGTTACGCCCTCTGAAGGTCATGTCAGATCACGACGAAATATGTCTACTGGCTCCTAATCGTTTTGTGCTTGATTGGGTCAAGGATAAATTTCTGTCTCGCATCGAGGAACTCATGAATGAACTGTCGGATGGAAACCCACCCGGTATCGCTCTGGGTGTCAGTAACCATAAACCAAGTAGTTTTCGGTCGCGGTTAAATAAGGTAGCATTACAGCAGGGTAAACCTGCCACAGAAACAGCTGCTTCTGTGACAGTGGAAATAAAGCATTCATCGGATCAGAAAAGTCTGAATCTGAATAAACAACCAATGGTTGAAAAGCCTACTGTAGTGTCGCAAGCCGTTGAAAAACCAGAGCTATGTTATACTACAGAAACTCCACCCATCATGAAGAATGTCAACTCTCAATCTGGTCATTTAGCATCTTCGAACACACTCGTTAACACTCTTAAGCAGCCACGTTGCGTTAGTAATACGTATGTGATTGATCAAGGGGCCGCTTTAGCAACAGAGCCACCTAAGTCATCACCGAAAAGAGGGCAAAAAGAGCAAAGGCAGGTTGATGTTGAAGGAGGTATTAAACATAACAGCTCTCTGAATACGACATTTACCTTTGATACGTTTGTGGAAGGTAAGTCCAATCAGTTAGCGTTAGCTGCCTCGAAGCAGGTAACAGAAAACCCAGGGGCTGCTTATAACCCTTTATTCCTGTATGGTGGCGTTGGCTTGGGTAAAACTCATTTGATGCATGCTGTGGGAAACTCTTTAGCTAAACATAATCCTAATGCCAAAGTTATCTATCTTCACTCTGAGCGATTTGTAGCGGATATGGTCAAGGCGTTGCAATTAAATGCTTTTAATGATTTTAAGCGTTATTACCGCTCCGTCGATGCCTTGTTGATTGATGATATACAGTTCTTTGCTGGCAAAGAGCGTTCTCAAGAAGAGTTCTTTCATACCTTTAATGCGTTGCTTGAAGGCGGTCAGCAGATGATTCTTACCTGTGACCGTTATCCCAAAGAAATTGTAGGTTTGGAAGAGCGTTTGAAATCTCGATTTGGCTGGGGACTGACTATAGCAGTGGAGCCTCCTGAATTGGAGACTCGAGTGGCTATACTGATGAAAAAAGCCGAGCAGGCTAAGATAGAATTGCCTCCTGATTCTGCTTTCTTTATAGCTCAACGAATTCGTTCCAACGTTCGGGAGCTGGAAGGGGCGCTGAAGCGGGTCATTGCTAGTGCTCACTTTATGGGACGAAAGATCAATGTAGAATTGATTCGTGAATCATTGAAAGATCTATTAGCGTTACAAGATAAGCAGGTCAGCATCGACAATATTCAGCGAACCGTTGCTGAATACTACAAGATTAAAATGTCAGACATCCTGTCAAAACGTCGCAGTCGTTCTGTAGCACGACCTAGGCAGGTGGCGATGGCGTTGTCGAAGGAGCTGACTAATCATAGTCTTCCTGAAATTGGTGAAGCTTATGGTGGTCGGGACCATACTACGGTTATGCATGCTTGTCGTAAGGTGAAGGAACTGATTGAAACTAACAACGAAATCGCTGAGGATTACAATAATTTGCACCGGTCTTTGACCAATTGATGAAGGTATTTTCAATGTTTACGAGAAGCAAGTCATGAAGCTCACCATTAACCGAGAGGCATTGCTAAAGCCATTGCAGTTGGTCGCAGGTGTTGTGGAGCGCAGGCAAACTCTACCGGTTCTGTCTAATATTTTATTTGTTGCCGAAGGAAATACTCTCTCTCTGACCGGAACTGATCTTGAAGTTGAGTTAATTGCTCGAGTCAAATTGGAACAGCCTATTGATGAAAACGGTGAAATTACAGTTCCAGCACGAAAACTGATGGATATCTGTAAATCTCTTCCGGAAGATTGCACTATAGAGTTGAAGGTTGATGACTATAAAGTAATTGTGCGCTCTGGTCGCTCACGCTTCACGTTGTCCACTCTGCCGGCTAATGATTTTCCGAATATTAAGGAAGATAAGGACTCATTTACTTTCTCAATTGCTCAATCCCGTCTGCGTTGTTTGATTGATCGCACTGGATTTGCCATGGCGAAGCAGGATGTCCGTTATTATTTGAACGGTATGCTACTGGAAGTGAATAAACATAGGTTGCATTCTGTCGCAACAGATGGTCACCGTTTGGCTATGTGTTCTGTGGATGCAGATATCAGTCAGGATAACAAGCATCAGGTGATTATTCCCCGTAAAGGGATTTTGGAACTAGCGCGTCTGCTGACTGAAGGTGATAAAATGGTTACTATCACCATAGGAGGAAGTCATATCCGAGCAAATACTGATGATTTTACGTTCACTTCCAAGCTAGTTGACGGAAAATTCCCAGATTATGAGCGAGTCTTGCCTCGTGGTGGCAATAACATTGTGATTGGTGATCGCATAACACTGCGTCAAGCATTTAACCGGACGGCCATTCTCTCTAATGAGAAATATCGTGGTGTCCGGATGATACTGAGTGAAAACAACATGAAGATTATGGCAAATAACCCTGAACAGGAAAAAGCAGAAGAAGAAGTTTCAGTGAGCTATCAGGGCGATAATATTGAAATTGGCTTTAATGTGAGTTATCTGTTGGATGTCCTTTCGGTTGTTGATGGTGATGCCGTTAAATTTACTCTTTCCGATTCCAGTAGCAGTATTTTAATTGAAGATACAGAAGTTAATGATTCAGTTTATGTCGTCATGCCTATGTGTCTCTGATTCACAACTAGAAAGTTTTCTATTTCCTACAGAAAACGGATATCACAGTCACAGTGGTATCCGTTTTCTGGTTTTAATCCGGTAAAAGCAAAAATATGACCATTGAGAGTCTTTTAATTACCGACGTTAGAAATCTAGTTTCAGTTGTTTTTGAGCCTTCTCCAGATATTAATATATTCTACGGAAGTAATGGCAGTGGCAAGACCAGTGTGCTAGAGGCGATCTATCTGCTTGGAATGGCGCGCTCTTTTCGTTCATCAAAGATTAAACCGGTTATACGGAATACTTGTCAGTCATGTACTGTGTTTGGAAATATTAGTACAGAAAATGGGTCTGTTTCTGTGGGTGTTACACGTACATTTGATGGGGAGTACCATATTAAGGTTGCTGGTGATAAGGTTAATAATGTTTCATTGTTGGCAGCTATTCTGCCAACACAGGTTATTAATCCTGATACGTTTCGACTATTAGAAGGCGCCCCAAAGAATAGAAGGCAGTTTATTGATTGGGGAGTGTTTCACGAAGAGCGTCGTTTTCTTCCTTTATGGCAACGCTTACAAAAATGTTTACGTCAGCGGAATACCTTGCTCCGTCATGGTAAAATAGACTATTCGCAACTGCATGTGTGGGATAGTGAGCTTGTTACTGTTGCTGAAAATATTGATCAACTACGGGCTAATTATGTAGAGCGATTACTGCCTATCTTTGATCAAATAATGGTGCCTTTTTCGAATATTCCTAGACTGGAAGTCAACTACTACCGGGGATGGGATAAAGATTTATGTCTAAGTGAGGTGTTAAAGCGTAATATTGATCGAGATATTAGTTCTGGATATACCCATGCAGGCCCTCAACGTGCAGATCTTAAAGTAAGGCTGGATCGAATGATTGCGTCAGATATCCTCTCTAGAGGTCAGCAAAAAATAGTGGTTTGTGTACTGAAACTGGCCCAAGGATTACTTTTTCATAAAACCAGTAATCGTGCTTGTACTTATTTGGTTGATGATCTGCCTTCTGAGCTGGATACAAAGCATTGGCAGTTACTGTGCGATACATTAGAAACAATGAAAAGCCAAGTTTTTTTAACGGGTGTTAAGAGTAAAGAAGGGTTGGTTCATCAATGGAGTGAGCAAACTCAGGTGAAAATGTTCCACGTGGAACAAGGCAAGTTAAGCAACTACTAATGATTAAAGATATGAGTGTTTTGTCTGAACAGTTCTTTCTTGTCTCACGTATTAATTACTGAGCGGGGCAAGTAAGTAGAGCAGTACACTCGCTTCGATGGATATGATTATGGGGAGGAAAACTGATGACTGAAGAGAGCTATAGTGCATCGAACATCAAAGTACTGAAAGGGCTCGATGCGGTGCGTAAGCGCCCAGGTATGTATATTGGTGATACGGACGATGGGTCCGGTCTGCATCACATGGTGTTTGAAATTGTGGATAATTCCATTGATGAGGCACTGGCTGGATACTGTAGCCAAATTAATGTGGTAATCCATCCGGATGAATCTGTCACTGTTCGCGATAATGGCCGAGGAATTCCTACCGATATTCATGAAGAGGAAGGTATCTCAGCTGCTGAAGTTATTATGACGGTGCTACATGCTGGCGGTAAATTTGACGATAACACTTACAAAATTTCCGGTGGTCTCCACGGTGTGGGTGTCTCTGTAGTTAATGCTCTTTCCAGTGAATTGAGGATGATTATCCGTCGATCAGGACATGTGTATCAGCAAATATTTAATAATGGTGTCCCAAAAGAGCCATTAAAGGCGATTGGTGATACTGATGGTACTGGTACCGAGGTAACCTTTTGGGCATCCCCTGAAACCTTCAATAATATAAAGTTTAGTTTCGATATTATGGCTAAACGTCTACGCGAGCTATCCTTTCTTAACTCCGGCGTTTGCATTGTTCTGAAGGATGAACGTGACGGGAGAGAGGAAACGTTTAGGTATGCAGGTGGTTTGAAAGCGTTTGTTGAATATCTGAATAATAAGAAAAATGCCATTAATAATGTATTCTACTTTCTTCGTAAACGTGATGACGGTTCAGAGATAGAAGTAGCTCTTCAGTGGAATGACAGTTTTCAGGAGAATATTTTCTGCTTTACCAATAATATTCCTCAACGTGATGGTGGATCCCACTTAGCGGGTTTTCGAGCCGCACTGACACGTACACTCAATAGTTATATTGAAAAAGAAGGGTTATTGAAAAAATATAAGGTCAGTACGACTGGTGATGATAGTCGTGAAGGACTAACAGCCATTATTTCCGTCAAAATACCGGATCCTAAGTTTTCATCTCAGACCAAAGATAAATTAGTTTCATCAGAAGTTAAAACAGCTGTTGAGCAAGAAATGAGTAGTCAATTCGGTGACTTCCTGCTAGAAAATCCACAGGATGCCAAAATAATTGTTAACAAGATGCTGGATGCTGCACGAGCCCGTGAAGCTGCACGAAAAGCCCGCGAGATGACACGCAGGAAGGGGGTGCTGGATATTGCTGGTCTGCCAGGGAAACTGGCTGATTGCCAAGAAAAGGATCCGGCTTTTTCCGAACTCTATATTGTTGAGGGCGATTCTGCGGGTGGTTCTGCCAAACAAGGGCGTGATCGTCGAACACAGGCTATTTTACCGCTGAAAGGTAAAATACTGAACGTAGAGAAAGCGCGCTTCGACAAGATGCTCTCCTCTGTTGAGGTGGGTACGTTAATCACTGCATTAGGCTGCGGTATTGGCCGGGAAGAGTTTAATCCTGATAAGTTACGCTACCACCATATTATTATAATGACCGATGCTGACGTTGATGGTGCGCACATTCGTACACTATTATTGACATTCTTCTTTCGTCAGATGCCAGAGCTTATTGAAAGAGGTTATATATATATTGCTCAACCGCCACTTTACAAGATAAAGCGAGGCAAGCAGGAACAGTATATAAAGGATGAAAAAGACCTCCAGAAATATATGACCACTGCTGCAATGGAAAACGCCAGATTGCATGTTAATGAGGGTGCGCCTGGTATCGCTGGAGAGCAGCTTGAATCACTGGTTACAGATTTTAATAACGTTCAGACTATCATACAGCGACTATCACGAATTTATCCTGCCGAGATCCTTCGCGAATTGATCTATTCACCTGAGATGAAAGAAGATGAACTAAAACAGCAAGATATTGTAGAAAGCTGGGTGAGTGCATTGAATGATAAATGGGCTGACAATAAAGTATCTAGTTTGAGTATCAGCCTGGTAGTAGTAGAAAATCGTGAGCTCAATATATGGGTACCAGTAGCAAAAGTGATTTCTCATGGGATTATCACTGAATACTGCTTTCAGAGAGAGTTTTTCATCTCTAACGATTATCATAATATTGTTAAGCTGGGTAATCAGCTTCAGGGATTGCTGGAAGAGGGTGCTTACATCAGTAAAGGGGATCGTGTTCATCCTATTGATGATTTCGAGGAGGGACTTAAATGGCTAATGCATGAATCTACTAAACGTTACTATCTTCAGCGTTATAAAGGACTGGGAGAGATGAACCCCGAACAGCTTTGGGAAACGACTATGGATCCAGAGTGTCGACGGATGTTACGCGTCACTATTCATGACGCAATAGCTGCAGATCAAATATTTACAACGTTAATGGGCGATGTCGTTGAACCTCGTAGAGAATTTATTGAAAATAATGCGCTAAAAGTTGCTAACCTGGATATCTAAATAGGGTTTAATAGCTGATGCTTAACGTTTAAACTGTCACTGTTTGATTGTAATAATGAGCAGTGGCGGATCGTATGTTTCAGGGTCTCTATTATGAATGAGTTGCAACAGTACGTCAGACAGGAATTATCAGAAGCGGCAATCGTTCTTGATCGGTTTATAAATGAACATAATAATATTGAAAAAATCACCCACGCTGCTGAACTACTGACAAAATCATTCAAAGCTGGAGGTAAAGTGTTTTCCTGTGGTAATGGTGGTTCCCATTGTGATGCAATGCATTTTGCCGAAGAGTTGACGGGGCGTTACCGTGAAAATCGCCCTGCCTTCCCAGCCATCGCTATTTCAGATCCAAGTCACTTATCCTGCGTGAGTAATGATTTTGGTTATGATTTTGTTTTCAGTCGCTATATAGAGGGGTTGGGACAGCCTGGTGATATTCTACTGGGAATAAGCACTAGTGGTAACTCTGTCAATGTTATCAAAGCAATGGATGTTGCTCGTGAAAAAGGCATGCGAACCATTATTCTTTCCGGTAACAACGGCGGTAAAATGGAAAATATGGCCGATATAGAGATCAGAGTTCCCCATTTTGGTTATGCCGATAGAATTCAGGAAGTACATATAAAAGTTATTCATATACTGATAGGACTTGTTGAACAGTTGATGGAAGATAGTTAAGAGTCATCAGGATGATGACTTAACACTAGATAAACATTGAAAGCCCATGAAATTGTTTTGGATTGTTCTGATTAAATAAAAAATAATGAGAACGTGTAATATCGATTGAAATGAACACATATATACCATCAACCCAGTTTAATATGGACTCCTGCTTTTCTGTAAAGTTACAGAAGTATCTTATTTTCCGCGGATTTTAGTCCAGAGTTTTTTGATTATTATTGACCCATTCATAAGCCAGTTTGTTGAGTTCTGTTGTTGATTTATCCGTACTACTGATCGCTGGACCAATTTTAACCGATATAACACCAGGTGTTATAAGCCATTGACTGTTTGGCCAGTAGCGACCGGCATTGTGAACAACAGGAATGAGATCAAATCCGGATTTTTTTGCTAGCATGGCACCACCTCGACTGAATTTACCTAGGTTTGGCCACTCATGTCGGGTGCCTTCAGGGAAGATAAGGATGAAATTTCCTTTGTTTAGATAGTGTGTACCCTGCGTTATTAATTGGAGTATTGCAGCACCTCGATCGTTTCGATTAATGGCTATTGGACTCAGGAATCGAAACGCCCAACCAAAGAAAGGGATATTCAGTAGTTCCCGTTTAATCACCGTGGACTGAGGGCTGAAAATGGTTTGAAGATAGAAGGTTTCCCAAGTGGACTGATGATTACTCAGGACGACACAACCTGTATCAGGAATATTATCTGTTCCTTCTATTTTCCAGCGAATACCACAGATTATTTTTACGAGAACCAGCACAACACTACACCAAGTAACGACTGCGAACCGATGGTGTTGTCTGCATGGTACAAAATAAATGGCCATTATGATAATGGAAGGATAAAAGAGAGTCCATAGAGTAACACAGAAATAAAAAACAATGGTTTTAAACCAGCTAAACGCGCGATACAACATTATATAGCAGCTCCATTGAGCAGATAATTAGCAAAATCAGCAAGTGAATCAACGATTTTTACGTCATCAAGGGTTTTATTGGATATATTGATCTTGGTCAAGGTTGTTTTCCCTTTGCCTGTTTTTACCAGTACGGGGTGGCATCCACTAATACGAGCGACGTCAATGTCTTTACTGGTATCACCGACAAACCAAGCACCTTGAGCGGAAACCTGAAGCTCTGATTCTAACTGTTTAATGAGTCCTAATGCAGGTTTACGACAATTGCAATGTGCCTCTGGCGTATGTGGGCAGAAATGAATAGAATTTATTGAACCGCCACATTCGTTTACCAAGCGAATCATCTTATCATGCATGGCTGATAATTCAGCAAGGTCGTAATAACCGCGTCCGATACCGGATTGATTGGTTGCAACAGCGATGATATAACCGGCTTTGTGCAGACGTGCTATTGCTTCAATACTACCGGGAATAGGAATCCACTCGTCAACAGATCGGATATAGTCATCGGAATCTTCATTGATGACGCCATCTCGATCAAGAATGATTAGTTTCATCGATAAAACTCTCCTTCCTTTCGGGAGCAAGTTGAAACCTATCTGAGGTTTATGACATAAGACCGACGACTAGAGTCGATCTTAATCATTGTCATCTTCGCTGCATAAGTACCGCTTCCACTGTAATCCATGAAAATGGTGTTGTGACGGAACGCCATAATATTTTTCGTTTTCAATATCAGTTTTTATGTAAAAGAGAGATATCCGCAACGTGAAGAAACTGCTCCCTCAACTGACGAAGCAGCGCATATCGATTCATACGAATCTGCTGATCCTCTGCGTTAACCATAACGTTGTCAAAGAAGTTATCCACAGTATCTTTTAGGGAAGCCATGCACTCCATGGCCGTGGAATACTTTCTTTCACGCAACAGTGGCAGCACCTCTTTCCGTTTGGCAGAAAGTGCAGATGCTAACTGTTTCTCAGCTTCTTCAGTCAGTAGTGCTTCATCAATATGATCTGGGATCACCAGATCACCGGCTTTCGACATGATGTTGGATACCCGCTTGTTGGCTGCAGTCAGTGCGAGCGCTTCTGGCATTTGGTTAAACGTATAAATTGCTTTGACTCGACGATCAAAATCGTAAGGTTGTGATGGCATCAAGGCCTTGACGGATAGGAATACTTCTACCGGAATATTCTCATCCTGGTACCAAGCGCGGAAACGCTCCAGCATGAAGTCGAGTACTGTTTCAGCCAGTGTATCACCGGCAGGCAGTTCGATGCCTTGAGAGGCATAACCTTTGATGGCAACGACAAGTAGGTTACGAAGATCCAGATTCATCTCCTTCTCAACAATAATACGCAGGATACCCAGAGTGGCACGACGCAGAGCGAATGGATCCTTGTTGCCAGATGGAGGCAGATTAATACCGAAGATACCCGTCAGGGTATCCAGTTTGTCAGCGATAGCCACGGCACAACCGGTCAGGTTGGTTGGCAGTTCATCACCAGAAAAGCGCGGCATGTATTGTTTGTTCAGGGCGTGACAAACCTCTTTAGGCTCACCATCATTGGTCGCATAGTACTGGCCCATGATGCCTTGAAGTTCTGGAAACTCTTGCACCATGTCAGACACTAGATCAGATTTACAGAGTTCACCGGCACGATGACACCATTCGCTGTTACCCCCTTCCTGCTCAGCGATATAAACTGCCAGACGGGCGATTCGCTCGGTCTTTGCGTACAGTGAGCCCAACTGGTTCTGGAAGACCACAGAATGGAGTGTTTCGCGATGCTCTTCCAGGGTAAGTTTACGATCGTTGTCGTAAAAGAACTTGGCGTCAGCCAAGCGAGGACGAATAACCTTTTCATTACCAGCAATCACCTGAGCTGGATCTTTGCTCTCAATGTTGGCAACAGTAATAAAATAAGAGAGCAAATCACCTTCACTATTAACAACGTGAAAATACTTTTGATGTTCTTTCATGGAAGAAATAAGGGCTTCGTGTGGCATATTCAGAAATTGATCATCAAAACGTCCAGTCAGTGCGATAGGCCACTCGGTCAGAGCTGTGACTTCATCAAGCAGGCCTTCATCAATAATCGCTTCACAGCTTATTTTTTGAGCTTCCGCTTTTACTTGTTGATAAATGCTGCTGCGACGATCTTCAAAATTGGCAATAACATAGCCATTATTAGCCAGTAAACGCTGGTAGTTCGCTGGTTTTTCAATAGTGATCACATCATTGTGATGAAACCGATGGCCACGGGTTTCACGACCGGCTATAAGACCAAGGATTTCGCAATCGACAACCTTTGTGCCAAACAGCATAACCAACCAATGCACGGGACGGACAAACTCCACTCGGCTGGAGCCCCAACGCATACGCTTGGAAATGGGCAGTTCATCCAGGGAATCTTTTACTATGATTGGCAGAAAATCTATCGTTGCGCTGCCCTTCTTGACTGAGTGGAATACCAGCCAGGAACCCTTACTTGTCTCTTCAGTCGTTAGATCATTGATATTGACGCCACAGGAGCGAGCAAACCCTTCCGCTGCCTTGGTGGGGCTGCCTTCGGCATCGTAGGCGGTCTGTATTGGGGGACCTTTTCGCTCGAATTTATGGTCTGCTTGAGCTGTCTCTAGTTCGTGGATTAGCAGCGCCAAGCGGCGCGGTGTGGCAAATACTTGATAATTACCATGAACCAGCCCAGCTTTTTTAATACGCTGGATGACTCCTTTGGCAAAGGCATTGCCCAGTATTTTCAACGATTTTGGAGGCAGTTCTTCGGTGCCCAATTCAACCAGAAAATCCTGAGTTGCCATTAGCTCCTCTCCTGAATGGTCATAACTTCTTGCTTTATCGCAGGATCCGCTAGGGGAAATCCGAGTTTTTTGCGTGCATCGAAGTAGGTATGAGCAACGGCCCTGGTCAGACTGCGAACACGCAAAATGTAACGCTGACGTTCAGTCACGGAGATTGCGTGACGTGCGTCTAGCAAATTAAAAGTATGAGAGGCTTTCAGTGTGAACTCATAAGCTGGCAGTGGCAGTCCTTTTTCAACTAGACGTTTGGACTCCCGTTCAAAGTAGTCGAAATGTTCGAATAGACTCTTGATGTCGGCTAGTTCGAAGTTAAAAGTGGACATTTCCACTTCATTTTGGAGATATACATCACCATAAGTAACATTACTCTGAGGCCCATTCGCCCAAACTAGATCATAGATGTTGTCGACACTCTGCAGATACATAGCCAAGCGTTCAAGACCGTAAGTGATTTCACCTGTTACGGGATAACACTCCATACCCCCGGCTTGCTGAAAGTAGGTGAACTGAGTAACCTCCATGCCATTTAGCCATACTTCCCAGCCCAGTCCCCAAGCGCCTAGTGTCGGAGATTCCCAGTTGTCTTCTACAAACCGGACATCATGAACGGTCGTATCAATGCCCAGCTCTTTCAGTGATCCCAGGTAGCGTTCCTGAAAATCGGTTGGAGAGGGTTTCATGACGACCTGAAATTGATAGTAGTGTTGGAGTCGGTTTGGATTCTTACCGTAACGGCCATCGGTCGGACGGCGGCAGGGCTGTACATAGGCAGTATTCCAGTTCTCGGGACCGATGGTGCGCAGAAAGGTCGAAGAGTGGAAGGTGCCTGCGCCGATTTCCATATCCAGTGGTTGCATGATTAAGCAGCCTTGACGGATCCAGTAATTTTGCAATGCTAGAATCAGTCCCTGGAATGTGCTGGTGTCGGGCACGGTTGATTGAGTCACAGTACCACCTTAATATTGGGATTCAGTCCGCCGGTGCGGATTTTGAGTCAGTAGGGTAATTACGGGAATTATACCTTGTCCGGATGGTACAAAAACAGAGTAGTGACAGGTGAATTTATTACCCAAAAATAATAATGATTTAATAGGCGCAATTTTGATATTCCTAAATAGCACTGCAAGATCAAACGGGTTCATGTAGAGATGGCATGGCTATGTAGATTATTATTAACGTGCCAACCCGATTCAGAATTTTGTGTTGGTTCCCCGATTTTTTTATTGCCCGAATCTGATTGTGTCGCCTCTATCGGTGTGGCATCAATAATATTAATGCGACCTTCGCTCATGATGATGTTTTTGGCTTCAAGCTGACGATTAATATCCACCAACAATTTATCCCACGGATGGTGATCGACCAGTCGTGTTCGAAACCGCCCCAATATGGAGGCTTCGGGAACGTCTCCACCAAGTTCAAAGTGACAAAAGCTGCGAAACAATAGGTATCTATATAAGCACTGAGCCAACTGTACATCGGACAAGCGATACCATGTCCCAAGCAAGAAGGCCCGAAACAACGTCAGCAGAGGATAGCTCTGGGACGATCTGTTTTAGAGGCGTAGATTGGGGTGAGCAATTTTTCAATATCTGATCATTCCAACAACGCTTCCGTATCAAGACCATGAAAAATTGGATAATTTAGCTCAAAGGCTGAGACGAAAAGTTTGGGATGTGTTGTGAAAGATTTTTGCATGCCGACATTTTACCAGAATATGATCAGTTTTGTTGAGTTATTCTGAGATCTATCAGATCATTGAATTTCTATATTCTCTATTCATGTAGATGGTAGTAGTGAATTCAGAGATGGATTTTAACATGCACCTCTGTTGATATTATCACCAAGAAAATATCAATGGAACGGCGCTGTGGCGAACTAATGGAATAACGTGTTACGAATTTTATATGTTTGACGAAGGCGCATGAACGATAACAGCTGTCAATCAAAAGCTTTATAGCTATATCAGCAGTACTACAACCACTATGGGCCTCACAATGGTATTGGATTAGAAGCGCCTATGAGCTATCATCAACAATTCATGGAGGCTATCTAATTTGTTTCACATGTACTGAAGTCGAACAACTGATTAATATATTTTTTCTATAATGTAGTACTGTTGCGTGTTATAGATTCGTGTTATAGAGGTAAGTATGAAAAAGTTCATCGTCATCATAATTTCAGCGATTATTTCTCATGGTTGTTCAACAACGTACAAAAAAGAAAGTAATGCTAATGACTGTGGATACATTAATGTTCAGTTGTCTGATAATGTTTTTAATGTTTCGTTCAAAGGGAATTCATACACAAGTCGAAATACAGTTAATGATTTTTTATTATTGCGTAACGCTGAATTAGCCTTAGCATATGGATTTCAATACTTTACTATTATTGATACCTGTGATTATACGCTAAATAGCAATTATGTAGCGCCATCCATAACTCACACAATAAGCAGTGATTATAATTATGACCATGATTATAACAACTTTTTTTTCGATAGTGAAAATACAGAAACAACAGGCGGGCAAATGTTCACTATATCTAGACCAGGTGCATCAAATACTATTGCTTGCTTCAATGAAATGTCAGAAACAGTATTTAATCACAACGCAATGTTTGTTTATTCAAAAATTAGGAAAAAATATGGACTGGCTTTTTAGAGTTAACATGGATCCGTGACTTCATTGATTGCTAATATGTCTGTAGACCTTGTTCTTAAAGGCTTGTAAAGAATTATAAAAGTAAAGTTGGTTGTCCAGACGTTTATCAATGGGTGAGTTATCAGATTATTATTTCTCATATTACAGTTATTGTGATATAAAATCCCTGTCATTTTTAATACATTAAAAATCACGAATTCAGGACGCGAATTTCAGTCATCAATGCGACACCGTGTAATGATACAGCTAAACGCATAGCTTCGTATACTTCATTAGGTGTTTTATAGTCGAGTAATTTTCTGGGTCTGTTGTTGAGTTTATTTTGAATCAAGCTTACCTCCTCGTCTGTTACCTTATCCAATTCCATTTTTTTCGAAAAGTATTGGCGTATCAATCCATTATTATTTTCATTCAATTCACGCTAACACGAATGATAATGGTGTGCTAAATAGTTATCTGAACCCAGTGTTTCCTGTATATTTGCGTGGTAAGCAAACGCTTTTCCATTATCAAACGTAATCGTGTGGAGATGTTCTTTCTTGGCCTGTAACCGCTTTATAATAGCGTCCTTGACCACATCTGCATGTTTAGATGCAACATGAGCAATAAGCGTCTGGGTTTAGTCAGCAGCCGTTGCTGGGACTTTTCTTGCGCCTGCTTAGGTCGATAACCTCGCAACCCAATATTACGTTTTACTTCCTTCGACACTGTGCTGCTTGTTGATTAACCTAGCTATTTCACGGTGCGATAGTTTTTCTGTCACGCTTTCATAAATCTGGTATCATACATCCTCGGTCAGTCGGGTATATGTTTTTGACATAGTGAGCTCACACTGGATTTTAGTCGACCATGAGTTTCGTCCACTGGCCTTCAATTTTCAATGTGTCGCACTAGCAAATGAAATCCGCGAACAGTGTCGGTGCTCATCAATCCTACGCACCGAAAATACTAGCCCACAGAGGGATTAAATCTGGTATTGTTCAGTCAGAGTCAGCTGTTTGTAAGGGTTTCACCATGTGGTCACCTAGTTTGTTTTGTTATAACTTTTTCTTTCGTTGATATCTAACGCTTCAAGGCTGTATGAGCAATCATTCGTTCATCAGATAAATATTTCTTTTTTATATTTTTCTAAGCCATTGAATTTTAAGCGTTTTAAAAAATCCAATTAGTTTATATTTTTTTGGTTTTTTTGCCATTATGAAAAATTACTAAGTGATATGTTTTTTTTGTAATGTAATACTACTGATTGCTATGGGAGTAAAATATGAAGCGGTTCATCGTCATCACAATTTTAGCCATTATTCTTCATGGATGCGCAACACCATATCAACAAGAAAAAGGTGGTAATGGATACTCTGAAACTAGATTAAACGACAATACTTTTAATGTTGTTTTTAAAGGAAGTTCTAACACAGATCGAGATAGAGTTGCCGACTTTGTATTATTACGTAGTGCTGAATTAACCTTAGAGCATGGGTATCGATACTTTGCTATTATCGATACCCGTGACGATACAAAATACGTAACTCGTACAACGCCAATCACACATAACACGCATGGCAGTGATGTTGAAACTGCATATGGCAATAGTTTTCACGAGTCTACATTATATACAGGTTTGAATGTACGCGTTGATGTTAGTCCAATTTTGACATACACCATCACTTGCTTTGACGAAGAGTTAGATTCAGTGTTTAACTACAATGCAATGTTTATTTATAGAAATATTAGGGAAAAATATGGAATCACTTTGAAGAGTTAAGTAAAGGAATTCTCTCAAAAAACTGTTTTTCAGCTCAAAAAATAAGCTAACAGATAAACTAAACGAGCGACTCACTCACTCACTCTATCGACAAAAGCAAAAGTTTGCATGATGACTCAATAGTAGCGAGTTACTTTCATTTTTCGGCTATTATATTCCGTTAAAAAAGATTCCTCATCGCAATCTTCATTAATGCTAGGGGCTGTTGAGATTTCATAATTTCTTGAAAAAAGTCTGCAAATCCGCAGTTGTGGTTCCACCTGCGCTACTACGGATTTGCAATGCCTCGCTTTATGCTCACTGATGAGTACTGGTCGAAGCTCTAGTGCTTTGCACCGAATTTTAACACACCTATCCCGCAGAGCATTGTTTGGGCACACCATAGAGCACCAAAAACTTAGTGCCTTTGCGAACATTTTCAGCTATAGTGACCAGTCCATAAAGCGTTGTATTTTTGGCAAGACCCATGAACCTAGTTCTGGCAAGCCCATAGTGTCTTTTATATGTGGAAAAAGTATAGGTGGAAAAAGGGCGCTCACCGATCGAAGTCTACACAGGACAGTCGATTCACTTATTGCTTGAATCCAGCAATATCAATGAGTGTATACCACAGGAAATGCCTAAAATAAAAAAAAGTTGAGTGTTATTGCTTAATTGAATTATTATTTATGCTTGATAATGACCAGTGGATTGGAGATAGCCTGGCAAGACTGGATGGTTACCTTGAAGAAAATAGAGACGTACTGGAATAAACAACATAACAGTGTATCCCTCTGGGAGGCCGCTGAACTTAGCGTTAGGAGAGAAAGTCATGAGTAAGAAAAAATATTTACCTTTGTTTTCAACCCTGTTTTTTATTTTTGGGTTTAGTGAAGGAGGAGAAGTAAATTACAGTGCGAGTGAAGCAGAATACCTTCGTCAGGTAGAGGAGTATGATGCCCAAGTAAAAATCGTTCAAAGCCAACTTGAGACCACATCAAAGCAACAAAATCATATTCAGCGTCACCTTGAGCTTACTGATGAGCAAAATGAGAGGTTTAACAGCCTGTTAGATCGCTGGGAGTGGCAAGCAGATAAATATGACGTAATTCTTAATAAAATGGATAGGATATAGTTGCCCTTTCTCCCTTTCTCCCTCGCTCCAACGAGGGAACGCTTTTTAAACGAGCATCACTAAGAACCTAAGTGTCGGGTCTCGCCTGATTATAAACGCGTTTAGTGAATATTTCAGGATATTTTATCGCCCAGTCTTTTAGGGATTGGGTAGGTGTAATATGACCTAGTGCTTTTTGCGGT
>JAGLCE010000028.1 GCA_023146365.1 Endozoicomonadaceae bacterium | reverse complement strand
GACTTTCAAGAAACTGGCTCAAAGGTAGTGAAGGCGACAAGATTAATCTTCTTATGGCAGCTTGCGCCTGGAATATGAGAAAGTGGATGATTGCTCTCTTTTTGTTCGAAATTAACGGTGTTGTAAGGGCATATATTGCCTTTAAAACATCACACAGCGCACTAGAATGCTTTTATTTGACGTTACAATAAGGTGTAAAATACTTCAGAATCAAACTGCTTGGAAAGATGGTTTTTCATGGCGGACTAGCTATAATTCACAGTCAACAGAAATTATGGAGGATAAGATCCAATGGGGCTTGAGAACATTTTTGCCATTGTCTTTATTGCGACAGTCGCTGTATTTATTGCTAAGGGTGTCTACATGGTGCCGCAAGGTTACCACTATACAGTGGAACGCTTCGGTAAATTTACGCGCACTTTTACCCCGGGGCTTCATATACTAATTCCGTTTATCGATTCTGTTGGTTATAAGCAAAACATGATGGAGCAAGTACTGGATATCCAGCCTCAAGAAGTCATCTCCCGTGATAACGCACAGGTAACAACCGATGCTGTCTGCTTTTTCCAAGTACATGATGCGGTGATGGCCTCCTATGAAGTGAATGATCTGTTTCGAGCCATGCAGAATCTTATCATGACGAATATTCGGGCCGTGCTAGGCTCCATGGAACTGGATGACATGCTGTCTAACCGAGACCGCATTAATTCCAGCCTGCTGCATAAGATCGATGAAGCGACAAACCCGTGGGGGATCAAAGTGACCCGAGTGGAAATACGCGATATTTCACCCCCTCAAGATCTGGTGGATGCCATGGCGCGTCAGATGAAAGCGGAACGGGAAAAACGAGCCCAGATTCTGGAAGCTGAAGGAAACAAAGAAGCATCCGTTAAAATCGCAGAGGGTAAAAAACAGGCGAAAATTCTTGAAGCAGAAGGTGACCTTGAAACCGCCAAACGAGCAGCCGAAGCCAGAGAGCGCCTAGCTGAGGCTGAAGCCAAGGCGACTGAGACGGTATCAAAAGCGATCGCTAAAGGAGACATACAAGCTATCAATTACTTTGTCTCTCTCAAGTATGTCGACGCGCTGAAGGAGCTAGCCTCTTCCGAGAACAGTAAGGTGATTATGATGCCGCTGGAGGCATCAGATATCATCGGCTCTCTGGCGGGTATCAAGGAGTTGCTTTCACCGTCAAGATCCCATAACAGCTAACAACACAAGGAGAGTCACGTGCTCTTATGGGAATCATTACATCCTTGGCATTGGCTGATTCTGAGCTTGATACTATTTGTGCTGGAAGCTTTTGGTGCTGCAGGCTTTTTGCTCGGAGCGGGTGTCGCCTCTGCATTAATGTCTGTTCTTCTATGGTTTATGCCGTCACTGAAGTGGTGGGTACAACTGATTCTGTTCGGTATGGGTACTCTAATAATGACGGCTGCCTGGTGGAAAATCTTCCAGCGCTACAATGAGCAGACCGACCATCCAGAACTAAATAACCGCGCTATTCAAATGGTAGGTCGGGTCATTGTTCTTGAACAACCGATACTCAATGGTCAGGGGAAAATTCAGATTGGTGATACTCTCTGGCAGGTACGCAGTGACGTTGAGCTAGACGCAGGAACCACAGTGGTCATCAATGGCTGTGAAGGCATAGTGCTGCTATTAGCACCTAAATAGCCCTTGATCGTACAAGCCTTGGAAATGGGAATAACCGATACCTCACCATAAAGGTAGCGTAACAGTAGATCATGGACTTAGGGTCAAAATAAGATAGTAATATTTTTTGTTGATGGTTGCCTAAAGGGTAGAGAATTGCACTGTTTGCCGAAAAAGGCGGCCTCGACTGCAAACCTCTTTTCTTAGAATCGACTATGAGCGGGTCTCTAATGTCTCATTCCACCAGACCACCAAGGCCAAGCACGCCAGCCCGAAGTTTAGAGTCATGCCAACAAAACTACCTGCTGTCGGAGAAAACAGTGAGGGAAGGACGGGAATCACAGAGACGGAAAGAAACGTCACCAATGCAAAAGAAAACGCAGCAAAGTTGGGGAGTGACCAGCCATATTTTCGCCACAGACCGATAATAGTCACCAACCACCATGCCAGTGCGCCCAGCCCAATAGCTATGCTAATACTTTCGCCATCCCAGTATTCTTCTGTGAAGAGTCGTGCGACTGGCTGCCAGCGAAATGCGAAAACAAACAGCCAGTAGTTGCAAAGCAGCGTTATAAGCAGCAATAACGCAAGAGGGCGATAGAGTGTCATGAAGCTAGTATATCTCCGTGTTCGCTGAGGATAACGATTCATACTGATAAAAGGTAGCAATTGAATGACGAGCGCACATTATCAATCACTTGTATTAGCATGAATAGTCCAACGTGGAAACCTCAATATGGAACACGCTTGCGGGCGAGAAGGGAATAGATGAGAAAACTCAGCCCAGCCTTGGCGGAAATGTACTGCACTTTTTTTGAATGACTTTCATGTAAAACTAGCGATGAAATATTAACCAAAGCAGATATTAATTTGCTTGTCGTGTCTAAAAAAATGTTGGAAAACGCCGATTACGAATGTCTTCGTATCAACGTTTTATGACTTTTCAGTTTAAGATGAAGAGATGTTATTTAGTATTTCATGGATATTTTCCCCGTTTACATTTGGCATCTCACATATTTGTTTTGCAACGGCCGTCGATACTTGATCGCTTCTATTTTCATACTCAGCTATGAGCATCCTTGTTACTTTTTTGATTCTAGTATTGTCTTCTTAATTTTCGTCATCCCAGTCGTCGTCAGATTCATTGGTAGGGTTATTAGGCGAAATAACTTGACGCCTAGTCTCCATTCTTTTCGCCACCTCTTCCAGCGCCCCTTGTAGAGCACCGCTTTCGACTCCTTTTCTCTGGAGACCACTCTTATTGTCAGGGACTATTTTTCGCTTGCCTAGATGATTTCTTATCTCCTCCAGTAATGCTGTGTTTTGTGGTGGTGGTGGTGGTGGTGGTGGTGCTGCTGGTGGTGGTGGTGGTGCTGCTGGTGGTGGTGGTGGTGCTGCTGGTGGTGGTGGTGCTGCTGCTGGTGCTGGTTGTGCTGCTGGTGCTGCGTTTGGTGGTGGCTTTGGTGGTGGGTTTGCTGGTCGTTGTGCTCCTGCATTTCGTTTTTGTTTTTGTTGTGGTGATGCTACTGCTTTTCGTGGTGATAGTTGTGATGATAATGGCAATTCAGTAGAGTCCAAATTTACATTAGATTTCAAAGAATCTGTTTTATGAGACTGAGTGTTTAGCTTAACTGACCGAGGAGGTACAGATGGCGAAACTTTCTGGCTTAGCCTACCTGACGAAACATTAGTTGGCGGAGGTCTATCTAACATCGATCCAGCAGATTCAAATGGCACTTCTGGAGAAGAACCTCGTTGCCAAGTTTTCGAAATGGATTCTGATTTCGAGACTATTTCCGACTGAGGCTGCGACATATCACTGTTTTCTTTACCCTTGACCTCTGTTTCGGTCTTACCATTACCCCCTGATAGTAATACCGACCGGCTATGATCAAAGTTGATATGGCCAGCCATTGCATCACTTTCCTTAATTTCCGTTAACCGACGATCAAATTCATTTATCTTAGTAACCATGGCTTTAACCGTCATACTATCCGCCATTTCAAACGCATTCCCCAAGGAACGAGCAAACTCATTATGATCTGAAAACTCCACTTCGCTTGAATGAGATATAGATTTTCTGACTTCATTGAGACTCTCCTTCCAAGCACTTCCAATTTTTTGTGCTTCTGAATTCAAGGCTTTGATTTCTTTTTTTCTTGCAGCTTTCTTGCTGCTAGTCAGGCCTGCAAGGTTTGTATCCGATTTATTCTGTGCTTCACCACGCAACCTCTCAGCATACTGTTTCTGAGTAGAGATATCTCCCAGTCTCTGTAAAGTGGCTTTAAATTTTTTATGCGTTATTACGACTTCCAAGGATTTTTCCTTGAGCCGTCCATATTCTGGTTCAAGCTTTTTCCATATCTTCGTCTTGCGCTTCTCCACATTGTTGGATGTGAATTCCACAACTGGCTTGACGAAGTAGCTTAACAGTCCATTAACATGCTGCAATAATTGCTGTCTGTCCTTGACACTATTTTGCTTTGGTGCGTTATCATCCTCTATAAGAATACCCTTTACTGAAATTACTGCCATCTCTCTTAACTCGCTTCTATCTTGACGATCAGAGGTAATCGAGCGTTCATCGAGAAGTTCAGGCACCGTGGATTGTACCGACACAATCAAGTCGTGTATTTCTACAATCGATGCCTCCAAATCTGCTCGCTCACCAGACTGACTAGCCTTTTCAAAATTATTTTTCAATTCGTATAGTGTTGGCACGTACAGCTCTTTCATTTTCTGCTTCACTGCATGAATCAACTTTTTGCGCTGTTTTTTGTTTAAAGCATTCGTCATGGAGTCACTCTTTATTTCATCCATAATAAACTTTAAGCTCTTTGGACTTTTAACATGGTGAATGGTTTCATTAAGGACACTAAAGTGCATTTTCTTCTGAATATCATTTTGAAATTTATCAGTATCTATAAGTGTATGTTTATCGCCACGCTTTCCAGTTTTTTTTGATTTAAAGTTCTCCAAAGTTTTGTGCGCCCCTTCCAACTCCTCTCCAAGTTTTTGACTCGGATCAAGAAGCAGTTCACGAATAGGGTTTTGGCCATTCAATAACTCAAAGCTTCCCTCACCACTTAACGAACGCAATGAGTCAAGCTTCACAGCAAGATTTTTGGGTTTATCTGGAGATGCTACATCTAACACTTTGATGGAAAATGCACTACAAAGATCTCTTTTAATTTGTAATGTAGACGTAGTATTATTGCTTGATAATTTACTTTGTTGATGCGAAACGCTAGAAATGGAACGATTTTTACCAGTTGGTGACTTCCATTTTCCATTTGAGCCGAGCACCTTTCCCGCATGAAAGCTAAATTCCTTCCTGTCTGATTCTGGAATATTAACAACAACGGGTGCAGATGTATTAATTTTCATTATCTATCCTTATCCAAGAAATCAAGAGTAGTTGTTAGATTAACATTTACTCTATAATCAAGCCTTTCAAATCAGACTCATTTAATATCAAGCATTGAATTTATTTGGTTCCCATATTATTTATGATATCCTACTTTGAACATTTTGTTCTGTTTTTATGCGTTTTTGCTTTTTATTTTAAATTTTCCGCTCATTAAGTCTCTTATTACACATCATAATTTGACACTACTCACATTAAAATGTGGCCTATCTGTAAATCAATGCTTGTGGTCGTCAAAGCCAGTACTTCACATTTACACGACAAAGAGGGGCGTTGAACTTAGTTTGAACACTTTTCCAAGTGCACATCCATCTGAGGAAAGGGTATCTCTATACCGGCTTCATCCAGTGCAATCTTGATGTTTTCATGCAGATCAAAGAAAACATCCCAGTAATCAGCAGCATTCACCCAAGGGCGAACGACAAAATTCACAGAAGAATCTGCCAAAGCATTGACTCCAATGATTGCAGCAGGCTCTTTTAGTAGGCGATGGTCTTTTTCCAACACACAACGCAACACCCTCTTGGTTTTCGCCAGATCGGCTTTATAACTGACTCCAATCACTAGATCAACCCGTCGAGTCCCCGTGCGTGAATAATTGATAATATTGCTGCTCAGAATATTGGAGTTGGGGATCACCACCATTTTATTATCAGTCGTCATCAACACGGTTGTAAATATTTGAATCGCTTCAACGAAGCCAACGACCCCTGCGATCTCCACTAACTCGCCAGTTTTGAGTGGTCGAAATATGACCAGCAAGACACCTGCGGCAAAATTAGAGAGGGATCCCTGCAAGGCTAGACCAATAGCAAGGCCGGCGGCACCGATAATGGCAACGAACGAGGCTGTCTGGACACCAATGCGCCCCAGCGCCGCAATAACAACAAAGGTCAGAATCGAGTAATGGATGATGTTACCGCAGAAACGAGTAATGGTGACATCTACTCGGCGCTTTTCCATGACTCGAACAATGGTACGACTGACCACCTTGGCCGAGATGTGGCCAATTAGAAGAGTCAGTAATGCGGCGGCCACATTTACGGCGTATTTCAGCACGATGTCGTCATAACGGGCGACCCAGTCCTGGGCCAAGCTCAAGACTTCAGTGTTCATTAGGCAGCCTCATCGAGTAATAGACAATTATTGTGTATAGCTTTAATCGTCTCGTATCTGAATTGTTTTGCATCAGTATTTTTCACTGCTTCTACGTCCAGCCACGCACCTTCCATCATATAAGCACTGGATGAACAGAATGGAGCGGGAGGAAGGGAGGCCAATTCGGCGATCGTTTCCCCCTGCCTCCATTCGTGGAAGACCTTCACTGGCGTCATCCATCTGGCTGCTAACATAAACCGATGACACCAAGCACGATACATCCTGTAGACTGGCCAATCAGCGCCCTTTCTGCACCAAAAATTTATCTCCTAAAGAAAACAAATAGAATCGTACCCAATATAGTCTTGTCGATGTAACCTTGCCGATATTGAGCAAAGTTACCCAGATGCAACTCAAACTATTGAACGGCTCACTGTGTCCAAGTTCAGTACATGTGAGACAAATCAGGCGGACTGCATGGGTTGCTGACAATAACTCATTGGCATTTCTATTCTAATTCAATGCCATCTTCATCGCGAGAGCAGTAGTGATTGTAGTACTACTGATAGGTTGATAGGTTTCAAACCTTCAACTGACAGCAGCTATCGTTACTGTGCCTGCGTAAAACGCATAAAACTCATGATGCATGATACCATCCATTAGCTCGCTCCACAGTGCCGCTCCATTTAGGTTTTCTTGGTGGCAACACAGACAGAGGCAGCCTCATCGCTTCACAGGCATACTCACCCCAAAGTGGTAGCGCTTACGCAGGTGAAGAATCGCTTATTGATGCTACTTTGTCCACTAGTGTACGCACGCTGGTTCGAGGAGAACAGCTCTTTGCTTTCAGCCCCCACCAATCTTGTTGTTGATAACATTTACGCCAACGATAATCAGTGGCTTTTGAAGATGACAGGTGATATAACGCCAAAAGAGCACTGACTGTTCGAATCAACTCAATATTGGAAATGCATTGCCTTTTGCTAACAGCACGCAGGGATTTCTTGAGTGTTGTTTGTTGATTTATGGCATAGACGATGAAATACAGACCCGCTATCGGGGTATAAAATTCGGTGTCAGATTGTTCTATTTTTCAATTTCACGAAAACTCATCCTGCAAGTGAAACACTTAGAGGGGTGTATGTTATTTATTAGGCCATGTACTGTCTTGGGTTAAGGCAATTAATTCTGTTTTGAAGTCACGGATTCAGAATATAAATACAAAAACAGTACTTACATTATGAACTACTGCATAAAGCAACTGTCTACAAGTTTAGTGAAGTGTCATCTGATACTTTTTTTCCATTTCTAGTAAGTTATTAAAATTTTGAAGGAGATACAGATGTGCACAGAGAAATTAGGTACTCAAGGACTATTACCATTGAATCGCAATGTAGCAATCAACGATGTAGATGATGTAGGTAATGGTGTTGCTCGAACAAATAATGGTCACACCGCGTCACTATCGCGCCACGCTACAGCTTACTACCATGAGTTTTACGAGTGTAGTTTTAAAAATTGTCGTCGAAGCATCAAGCGCTTTCTTCAGGATCACATAATTTATCCGTTAATAAAATGCGCAACGATTTTTCTTGGCTTCACTGTTCTACTGCCTTATTCGCTCTACTTAGCCGCCACAAGACAACAACAAAAACAGAGTCTCATAAAAAGTGAGACAATGAATGACTTTATAAATCTGAATGTAAATATTAAGTCTAATATCTATTTTTGGCAAGTTCGAGCAAAAGCACAACAGATCGATGAAGAAAATAAAGGCACATGCAGACACTGTTGCGAGATAGGCCTTCCGATAACGTGGTCACTGATAGGTGTCAATATATTAGTCAATAAAGTAGAGAACTGGCTTTACTATGGCAAGCTAACTGAAGCAATGCATCTGCACGAACAAACACTGCCAATGTCCGCCGATGAAGCGAGGTGGGCTGATCAGATTATACGTGTAGAAACCAGTGTATGATAATAAATACCTAACTGTTTTGAAAAGAGTGCAATACGATCTTGATACTTCTAATCAAACTGAGTCTATCAATAATATCGTAAGCGCTAAATAAGCCAGCACACTGTGTAGTTGAATACCAGCCCGAAATCATTAAACTACCACGATAGAGGAGGCAACAATGAAAAAGCCTTACGCCACAAGGCAGCCTAGTAACTATTGATGCTGATGCTGATGCTGATGCAATGGGCTGTCAAAAGAAAATTACCACAGCAATTTTTAAAAAGAATGCTGACTATCTGATCGTCGTGAAAGGTAATCAGAAAAAGCTCTGCGGGTGAGCTGACACGAGCCTTTGAGCAGTATTGGCAAGACAAACTGAAAGATGCGCTAGGCCAAGCGTTTTCCGAGCATAAAGACTCGTCACATGCTCGTTTTGAACATCGTTGATGCTGGGTGATCAATGATATTGCCGCAGATTCAAATACCGGTGACTGGAAATAAAAAACCATTGCTGCCGTTCAGTTGGTCAGTTGGATGGTCAGAAAAAAGGAAAGGGAAATACGCTGATCCGCTCCTTCATATCAAGCCGAAAACGGTTTGATAACGAAATACTGCAAGCCACAAGAAGCACTGGCTAGTAGAGAATCAACTGCACTGGCTGAGCTAGTACGCTGGTCTATCTGATGATTACATTAGATTGACATGCTCATCAAGGTTTCGATAATGAATCTTGTATACAATGCAGGCTGCTAGTTGTTTGCAATGAGATAGACTCGACTCACAGTGAGATGAAAGCATTCACTGTTATTGAGTCACATTAATCATCATTGAACGATTTAGTATTGAAGGAGGCTCAAAGGTTGATCAGTACAGTACGTTATGGCCATATAATGGCTTTCACTGGAGCACTCTGTCTAACACCTGACGGTGTTTTGGTGAGACTGGCGGGAATGAATGACTGGAGCCTGATTTTTTGGCGAGGCCTCATGATTGCTACTTCGCTGTTTCTGATACTAGCAGCCAAGCATCGTTCCCGATTTTTTCAGCATGCCATCCCAACTGGTCAGCGGGGGTGGTGGGCGGCTGCACTGTTTGCTATCAGTAACGTGATGTTTGTTCTGGGAGTCGTTCATACCGGCATTGCTAGTGTTGTGGTAATTTTGAGCTCGATCCCCTTGTTTGCCGCTCTCTATGGTCACCTGTTTCTAGGAGAAATGACCTCCCGTCGCACCTGGATAATCATGGGAGTCGTTATGGCAGGAATTGCCGTGGTTTTCGTCGGCAATATATACAATGGTAGCTGGCTGGGGAATCTGTTTGCCTTAATCTGTGCCTGCCTGACAGCCGCTCATATATCGATAATTCGCAGTGCTCCAAGTGCGACGAACGTGATACCGATTTATGGATGGGGTGGAATATTTATTGCTGTCGTCTGCTTTTCTAGCTCGTCACTGATACCCAGCCTGCAATCTCTACTGGTAATGGTTCTTATGGGGTTACTGTCAGGGCTGGCTTTTTGGCTGTTGGGAGAAGGAGCAAAACGTATCCCCGCGCCAGAAGTCACCTTGATGATGATGCTGGAACCAACACTGGCTCCCGTCTGGGCTTTACTCATCATGGGTGAAAAGCCAGTCGTAAGCACCATTATTGGTGGGGGAATCGTGATATCAAGCTTAATGATCCACTCATTTTACGTGCTGGCTAATGATTGTTCGTTGCAGTCAGATTAACGGATCTTGATTCTGCGGGCTATCTCTCGCAACGTTAACTTTCATCCGACCAGATTGGGTTCTCATGCTCAGAACAGACCGCTTATCATCCTGCAACGGAGATTCAAAGAGGATCTCTATGTCACTGTTTAAGGAACATCATAAAACATCAAGGCGATGGCTAGTGGCGTATTATTTTTCAGCTATCACGCTTTCAATCCATGTATAAAATGACGCCACACGGGTATAAATACCAAACATAAACGGTCTGCCACAACCTGCCCCCCTAGCAATGATACCCACCTGAATATATCGATCATCATATTTGACGACCAACGGGCCACCGCTGTCGCCTTGGCAGGCATCCATGCCGCCACTCATATAGCCGGCACAAAGCTCATAATCAGCGATACGATTATCATAAGATATACGGCAATAAGTATCAGGAACCAAAGGAATATCTACAGTTTTCAGTCTTTTCGACATAAGATGACTTGCTTCCCCGATGGATCCCCATCCGGAGATAGTGGCTAACACTCCGGGCAACGCCACCTTTCTCATTATCTGTTCATTTGCCACTATCAGGCAAGGCACATTCATTATTGGCCTATTCAACTTGATGAGGGTGATATCGGCTTGCTCATCAAAAGGGAAATACGCACTAACGGCATGCACGACACGCTCGGATTGTTCATTGCCACTACCGTAAACCAAGACAGTATCAAGTTGAATTTCAATGTCACCCAGTGTCTCCTCCGTGTAGCCAGACAGGCAATGTGCTGCTGTGAGAATCCATTGAGGGGCAATCAGTGAACCGCCGCAGAAGTGCTCTTTGCTATCCTGTAAAGATGCCTGCCAAGGTTGCTTGCCGTGCATGACATCCCGTCCTCCTATAATTCTCAGTGATGATGCGTCATCCGCATCCGAGAGAGTGGCAAAGGAAAAAACAGGCAGCAGGCAAAAAAATAAAAATACCAACAGTTTTATCGTTAATTTAGCAAGATTCATAGTCTAAATTCTCAGTTGAAAGATCGCACTGTAACGTCAAGATAACAGTTAACGTCAGTGTAAAAAACCAACTTATTGTAATTCGTCCGCCCTGAAAAGCCATCTTTTCAGACAGTTTAATTTTGGAGAATTTTGCATATTATTGTAATGTCAAATAAAAGCATTCTAACGCGCTGTTTGATGTTCTCAAGATAATATATGCCCTTAGAACATCGTTCATTTCGAACAAAAAACAACCATCCACTTTCTCATACTCTAGGCGCAAGTAGGCGCAAGCTGCCATAGAAAGATTAATTTTGCCGCCTTCACCGCCTTTGAGCCAGTTTCTTGAAAGTCGATAATTGTCTTTCAAGTGACCAATGATCGGCTCGATGGCAGGGCGTTTCTGGCGCAGCTTTTTCTCGAGGCTCGGCGTAACGAAAATGTCGACTGGTTAAGCGGAACCCTTTCACTTCTTTTACGGGTGTTTGGCGCTGCTTGATACCGTGAATGTTGGTAAGTTTGTTCAGACGATTGATGATCTTTATGGCAAATTTTGTGTCTGTTGGGTGGGTAATGGCTTTTTCATGGGCAGTGGTGTCGATCAGAACCGTTGATTTTTCTGCTGCCTCTCCATGCAGGGCAACTGACAAGGCAAACGTTTGGAAGCTGGTTTCACCGAAAAACATTTAGTAATAGGGATTCAGTTTCCACTGCATCACTACACGTTTATCGCTCAGGTTGTACCACTGTTTTAACATCAGCAAATCAGTTATGAAGTGAATGGGCTTTGCTGCTCGGCCTTGATCGCTGTAATGTACGAACAATTTTTTCCCCGAGCTGTCCAGCTTGTCGTTCTTTCAAGTGCTAGTAATGGATCGTTGTAATCAAGCTGACTGAGAATGTCCAAAAAAAACTGAATTGAGGTGTGTCTATGGGCTATTTGAGCGCATTTTGATCTATGTTTTCGACCATAAAATGTAGCCATTATTTTAACAAATACGCTTGAAAAGATCATGTTTCTTTGCACTAGAGATCATTGTCACCAGACTTTCAAGCATGGGGTCATCTCTTAATTGCGCCTTTTTGTATCCTGGCCAGTTAGCTCATCCATAACCACCTTTCCGGCAATCAATGCCTCCTTATGCGGATGCGTTAATTTTTTGATTTTGGCTTCGAGTTTCAACGCTTCAACTCTACTGGGTAATACAGAGTGAAAAACAAGTTTCAAGGGAGCACGCCCACGCAAATATCGCGCACCTTTGTTGCCTGACGAGTGCTCTCGAAAACGACGCTCTACATCGGTTGTAATCCCTGTATACAGAGTACCTTTTGCGCAGCGAATGATATAAATATACCATTCAGACATAGTAGCCACCGCTCTTTTTAGCCAAAGACTATGGCCTAGATTTCCACAATAACCGACACACTTGGAATGGCTGTAAGTCTCACAAAACAAACTAGGTGACCACATGGGAAACCCTTACAAGCAACTGACTCAAGGGCAACTATATCAGATTAAAGCTTTTACGAACAATTGCAGGTATTTTATTGTGCGAGCTACCAATAAAATTACCAGAAATAGCCTTGCAATATGAAGTAAAACGATTTTCGTTGCATGAACTTGTTCTGACACAACAACCCAAAGATAAGAACAAAGTATACAGCTTGCATGAGCCGGATGTTTATTGTGTCGGTAAGGGAAAAGATAACAAACCTTATTCATATGGACGTAAAGCCTCCATTGTTGCCACGCGGGAGTGAAATGATAGTGGGTGTCGAGAATCATGATGTTTATGAGCATGATTCAAAAACGCTAAAGGCAGCACTGGCATTGGCGGATGAAAATAGAAAAATGCCTGTATTAACAGCTGTTATTGATCGAGGCTATAAAGGTTGTAAGCGGAAGGTTGAGGTTGAAGTTATTTTGCCAAGCGCTCCACTCAAACAGGATAACGAAAAAATACGACAAAGAAAACGAAAGCTGTGCCAGAAACGCTCTGCCATTGAGCCAGTCGTTGGGCATTTAAAACACGATTATCGACTTTCAAGAAACTGGCTCAAAGGTAGTGAAGGTGACAATATTAATCTTCTTATAACAGCTTGCGCCTGGAATATGAGAAAGTAGATGATTGCTTTCTTTTTGTTCGAAATTAAGGGTGCTTTAAGGGCGTATATTGTCTTTAAAGCATCAAGCAATGATCTAGGATGTTTTTATTTGACGTTACAATAATGTGTAGAATGCTTCAGAAGGAAACTGTTTGAAAAGATGGTTTTTCAGGGCAGACTAATTATTCACTAGCTACTGGGTGCTGATATTGGCGATGCAGGGAACGATGCCAAGCTTAGGCTACGTTTGCACTGACACCACGATACGTCAACAGTGAGAGTCAATCGAAAAGTTGACCGACTCTCACTCATCGGTGGAACTGTTAATATTCATAGTCGAAGCTGTGATTTTAGCACTTTTCAACGGTCAGGATATGTCCTTTACCAGCATTGCGTTATTCTATACTTTCAGTGGCGTTGTTTCCTGTTTTTCTACGGTGATTTCCGCCTGATATACGGTATATAGAGGTTTCTTTCCGATGTCCGTCGACTTAGACCATATTCAAACGACTTATGCAGAAGCAGACTGCCTATTTTCAGAAGTGCAAGTGGAAGCTGCGATTGATCGCATTGCCGCCGAAATTACCGAGGTCCTAGCTGACACAAATCCAGTACTCTACACAGTCATGAACGGCGGACTGGTGTTTGCTGGCAAGCTGTTGACCCGTTTGAATTTTCCATTGGAATCGTCATACCTGCACGCTACCCGCTACCGCAACACCATCAACGGTGGTGAGCTGGACTGGAAAGTACCACCTGAACAGAACATGGAGGGCAGAACCGTACTGATCGTGGACGACATCCTTGATGAAGGTCTCACTCTCGCCGCCATTATCGAGTTCTGTAATGCCCAAGGCGCTAAGGAAGTACTGACCGCTGTACTGGTCAATAAGCTGCATGACAATAAAACGTTAAAAAGCAACTTTACTGGCCTGAATGTCGAAGATCGTTACCTATTCGGCTACGGGATGGACTATCAGGGTTACTGGCGAAATGCACCCTGCATTTTTGCTCTGAAAGCAGAATAATGATCACTCTTTCACCCACAAAAAAGCCTGCGTCTTGCAGGCTTTTTTTTCGATCAACCTTAGAGCCATCGGGATACAATAAAACCACTAATAACGATAGCACCGGATGCTACCGTAAACAGATCAAAGAACTTGTTACGGTAATGTTTCATCGCAGGTATTGTGTAATATGCATACACTGGCATGAAAAATAGAATGACCGCCAGACAGGGTGCAAGCAGCCCCTCAATAACGTGAATCACACTAAGATCCAGATAAGCAGCCAGCCAGCTGCCCAAAAAAACCAACACTTTGGCTATCCGTGCTTGGAGCGTACTATGGGAAGGTATGAATTTGAACCGCTTTGCAGCGACGGAGAACACACCGGAAACACCCTCTATGGACCCCATATAGGCACCAAAAAACGAGCTGGAAATTGCCAAGAAGGAAATGATAGACGTCATCAACGCAAAGACGCTCGCACCCTCACGCCTAGCAAACATAAGGAGTACCGGTAGATTAGTATCGCGCGCCTCCTCTATTTCATCAGGCGTTAGCGATAGCACACAGGAAAAGACAAACAGCATCACTACAACCAATAGTATTCCTGCATTCACTGCTAGAATTCGATCTGTTTTTTGAGCACAAAATTTCACATCTTGGTGAGCCATCCGATAAGCCTGCGCAAACGCAGAACAGACAGGCGAATGGTTAAAGGAAAAAACCAGAATGGGAACGATAAGAAAGAAAGACTTCACAACCTCCGTTGACTTCGGTATCACGAACAAATTATCCAGATGCCATTGAGGGATCAGGTATAGCGATATTCCTACCAATATAACGACCAACGGTAGAACCAGCGCCTCTACCACAGACAACACGAAGCGCTCACCCTTGTTGAGAAAAGCAACCAGCACCGCTAATAAAATAAAACTGATCACGCTGCGATGAACAGAGATCCCGCCCAGATGATCGAATAACAATTGTTCAGCGACATTGGTCAGGCCAATAGCGTAAAGCAACAAAATCGGGTAAATACTGAGAAAATACGCCAAAGTCAGCAAACTACCGACTTTTCCGCCGAAGTGATCGGTCATCGTAGTGGTAATATCGCCATCGAACCGTTGCGCCCCTAGACAGAATCGGGTCAGATTCCTGTGGGCAAGCCAGACTATCGGCCCAGCAAACAACGCAATCACCAGCAATGGAATAAAACCAACCTGCCCAGCGCTAAGCGGCAGATAAAGAATACCCGCCCCAACCGCTGTACCAAATAGGTTGGATAGCCAACCAGTATCACGACTGGTCCAGCGTGTTGTGCGATGATTGCGTTCCGCAACGACGGGAAGATTATAATTGCGGTTATCTTGTACTGACATAATGGCCAGTATAGACACTTAGCCTTACCAATCAATATGCGTAATGATGCGCATTGTTTCCGTGGAGCTGCTATCCATTGTCGGTTTTTCCGCAACTATACTCGAACTGCGTTATAAAGGCGTCGATAATGACCATCTTTCTTTTTTTTTTGCAACGCACTTCACCCTCTGAATTATTTGATCATCAAGGCTGCTTTGAGCTATCGAGAACAACCAGGCAACCCATCACTCAGATCAAAACATACCGTGAACCCACCTGTTCGAGTATCTGTTTTATATAGCATCTCTAAGCAACAATTTGTTTGTCTTTAATTTCATACACCTTGTCGCAGCCTTTAATCGTACTTATTGATGGCAGTCATTTATAGGTGACCTTAGGCGTATGATAGTCGACCTTCAGCAGAGTTGAGGTAGTAATGAGTAAGGTCGACGGTCGTAAAATATCCCATGAAGTTCGCGAACGCATTCGGTTTGAAGCCATTAATGTGTGGCTTTCAGGCCTGAGCGCCCCCGCCGTTGCCGTCAAATACGGAACCTCCAAGAAAATAGTCTACCAGTGGATCAATCGCTATAAAAACGGTGATTTCGAAGCCTTAAAAACCAAATCGGGTATTGGTAGAGGCCAAAAATACAAATTACCCTCGATCCAGAAAGATCGGCTTAGTTTGATCCTCAGGACAAAAACTCCAGTGGACTATGGTTACCAAGCATCACTGTGGACGTGCCCCATTGTCGCTCAGATTATCAAAGATGAATTTCACGTTGAGTATGCCGTAACTTCGATAAACAAAGCCCTCCACAAGATGGGATTTACTCCCCAAAAACCGTGCTGGGGAGCGTGGCAGCAAGATCCAAAAAAAAGAAAGAATGGCTGACACATTGTTATCCTGAAATTTTACAACAAGCTGATGAATCCGATGCCACTATTTTCTTTCTGGATGAGTCGACAGCCAAGTCTGAACACCACCGGGGGCGTACCTGGGGAAGAGAAGGAGTGACTCCCGTGGTGAAA
>JAGLCE010000027.1 GCA_023146365.1 Endozoicomonadaceae bacterium | reverse complement strand
AGTCACGGATTCAGGATTATGTTAATTAGTCGAAGCAATCACGAAATAATACGTTCGTACCGTTTGTTATGGATATAAAAAAACAGATTGAAATATGCCGTCATACAGTTTTGAGTCTGTTAACGTATCGAATATTGGTGTTCTCATAGTCGTCTATTTTTCTAATTCCTGAATTCGTGAATTCGTGAATTCAAAGTAAGAATAGTGGCCTTAGCCCAGACAACATAATACCTAAGATGTGAAATAGACCCATCTTAGTATTGCACTTGTAGAGTGAGTTTTCGTGAAATTGAAAATAGAGCAACCTGACACCGAATTATACCCCGGTGTCGGGTCTTTATTTCATCTATCTTGGACACTGGAATCAATTGCAGGACTTTCTCCATGATGGTAATGCGTTCTTCCGGATTTGAGTTGCCATCACTTTTATCAAGAAAAGCCCAAACTATAGGAATAGACGCCCCTGCCATGTAATAGAAACCACAAAATAATTAATGGGTAGCTCCTAAAATGAATGCCACCATGTGAGAAAAAACAATTAACATAGTGATTATTAAAGTATGGGATGCGCCTTTTGAGTTCGTAAAATCAGCATTGTCCGAAATTTCTCTGGGTCAAGAAAGTTTCTTACTACTTTATTATTCTTATAGCTGTCATGATGATTTTCTGGATGCACAAACATCACCAATCTGGATAACCAAAACCGAAAACAGGATAATCGCTGAATGACCGGCCAAGCCTGTTTTTCTTCTAGTGTTATCACACGTACAGATTGATAGCCATTCAAAAAAGCTTCGGTTTTTTTCGAATTAAGTGTCAAGTCGTCATTCAAGCACCAATCATTAACAGCGACAGAGATATCGTAAATTAGCCAGTCGTGGCAGGACTGAAAAAAATCAATAATGCCGCTGACTTTACCGTTATTAAATAACACGTTATCGAAGAACAGGTCTGCATGAATCAAACCTTTAGGCAACTGTTCGAATGGCTTTAGCTCTTTCGAAATTGCCTGCCATTGCTTGGTTAAGATGTCGCGCATGGCCTCGGAAAGCAGCGGCGTCAACCGATTCACCTGTGCTTTTATCCAGGGAATGCCCCGTAGGTTTTCCTGTGAGATCAAGGCCGATTGACCTATTTGATGAATAATCGCCAAATAGCGACCAATTGTGAAACATGTCGAAGCGGTGATCTCCTGACTGTCCAGATGTACCCCAGGCATTCGCGGTTGCAGCAAGCAGGGCTTACCTTTCAATGTCAGCAGGATTTTACCTTGCCGATTTCGAACAGGGACAGGAGAAGGTAGGCCGTTGTCGGCCAGTAGGGTCATGAAATCGATGAAAAATGGCAGATGTTCACGAGGTTGATATTCGAACAATGTCAGCACAAACTGTCGAATATCAGGTTCTTCGGAAAATTGCGTATTCACGAAGTAGTTGGAATTCTCGATCCCAGCTTCAATCCCTCGGAAATCAACCAGCACACCCTGGTCATAATTAGTGAGAAACGTCTCAATATCCTGTTGTTCCAGGCGGGTGTATACCGACATCGTTCTTACTCCACAGGTTTTTATTCGCTCGCCCTATAGATGGCTCACCACTCCAAGATACGCCACGAAGGTATCAACATTTGAGGCTGTTCGGTATGGATAAAGTTTCCCCGATTATCCGCTGCGACCAAAAAGTACGGTTTGCCGACCTTCGGGGTGACCTTGATAGTGTAGATAAATCCATTGATCCAGAACTCTTGAATTTTCTTTTTCTCACTAGAATGGATCACCACATCAGTGCCTTCCGGCAGGTCGTCAATGTCGAGATTCAGCGTGCCGTCTCGTACAGCATCAGCCAGTATTTGCGCCGTTGCATCCATCGGCTTATTCTCAGCCTCCTCAAAGGATTGCGCGACTGTATTCATCGGTTGACTCTCAGTGTTATCGGAGGATTGCGGTGCTGAATTCAACGTATTACAACCAGTTATCAGGCTGATAGCAGCCAACGGTAGGATCAAGTCACGAAGTATTTTCATAGCAAATCTCTTGTATCTCGGGCTGACTCTCCGAGTGGTTGCGTTAGAATAGTCGTTTGTTACAGAGAATAAGCATATACACTTTACCCGCCCCTAAGGCAAATTGTCAGGGCTGTAGTGAAATTTCAACGATAAACCGTCCACCATTGAGTCAATACTTTACCGATGATTGCAACAAGCACTTCTGCCCCCCTAGTTCTGGTAGATGGATCTTCCTACCTCTATCGAGCATTTCACGCTCTGCCCCCGCTGGTGACATCAAAGGGGAAACCGACCGGTGCAATCAAGGGCGTGGTGAACATGTTGCGTCGAATGCCATCGGATTACCCAAAAAGCGAGATTGTCGTGATCTTCGACGCTAAGGGCAAGACCTTTCGAGATGACATCTATCCCGATTACAAGGCTCATCGTCCGCCCATGCCGGATGATTTGCGTTGTCAGATTGAGCCGTTGCACACCATTATTCGCGCGATGGGCTTTCCGCTGCTAGTGATCGAAGGAGTTGAGGCAGATGACGTCATCGGTACTCTGGCAGCCATGACGACAGAGGCCGGTCATGACTGCGTGATTTCCACGGGGGATAAAGATATGGCACAGCTGGTGAATCAGCATGTCACCTTGGTGAACACTATGACCAATACCGTGATGGATATTCCGAGTGTCCACAGCAAGTTCGGTATTGGACCGGAGCTGATTATCGATTTTCTGGCCTTGATGGGCGACAAGGTGGATAACATCCCTGGAGTGCCTGGTATCGGTGAGAAAACGGCACTGGTGTTGTTGCAGAATCTGGGTGGACTTGAAGCGATCTACGCAAACCTAGATAAAGTGCCCACTCTTCCCTGCCGCGGCGCCAAGACTCTGTCGAAAAAGCTTGAAACCCATCGCGACAAGGCACTCCTTTCCTATGAATTAGCGACAATCAAGACCGATGTGGCACTGGATGTGACGCTGACGAATCTGCGTAATGAGGCACCGGATAACGATACGCTTTTGCATTGGTTCCAAGAGTTTGAGTTCAAGGGATTGATCAATGAATTGCAAAAGGGAGGTGCTAATGAGACAGCATCCACTGCGCTCACAGAAACCGCAAAGACTGAGCGGGTGTATGAAACCATACTGTCTGAGACTGATTTAAAACATTGGCTGGAACAGCTAGAGAGTGCGACGCTGTTTGCCTTTGATACAGAAACGACCAGTCTGGATTACATGCAGGCGGAACTGGTCGGCGTCTCTTTCTCGGTGGAGCCGGGCCATGCGGCTTATCTGCCGTTCGGTCACGACTACCTCGATGCACCGATGCAGCTGGAACGGGATTATGTGTTAAAGGCACTGAAGCCGTTACTAGAAAGTAATAAGCACCGCAAGGTTGGTCAAAATTTAAAATACGACAAGAATGTACTAGCTCGCCACGATATTACGCTGCGCGGCATCGCATTCGATACCATGCTTGAATCGTACGTGCTGGACTCTACCGGCACTCGGCATAATCTAGATAGTCTCGCTCTCAAATACTTGGGGGAAAGTACCGTCAGTTTCGAGGATATTGCCGGTAAAGGCGTTAAACAACTCACGTTTAATCAGATTGCACTTGAGCAGGCTGCTCCTTATGCAGCAGAAGATGCGGATATTACCTTGCGTCTTCACCAGACTTTGTGGCCAAAGTTACAGGAAGAGCCATTACTGAGATCTGTCTTTGAGACCATTGAGTTGCCATTGGTGAGTGTGTTGTCTCGAATGGAGCGTACCGGTACGCACGTAGATGTGACGTTACTGGGTAAGCAGAGCATTGAGCTGGCGGATCGTCTGCAAGTGCTTGAGCGGAAAGCGTTCGATCTGGCTGGGGAAGCGTTTGATGTTGGTTCATTGAAACAGCTTCGGGAGCTGTTATTCAACAAGCTGGGTCTGCCGGTGATCAAAAAGACACCGAAAGGACAGCCTTCGACAGCAGAAGATGTGCTAGAAGAGCTGGCTCTGAGCCATGAACTGCCTCGTTTACTTCTTGAGCACCGTAGCTTGAGTAAGCTAAAGTCGACGTATACTGACAAGTTGCCGCGAATGGTAAATACCGTCAGTAGACGTATACATACTTCCTACCATCAGGCGGTAACGGCCACTGGCCGTCTATCATCCTCATCGCCAAACCTGCAGAATATTCCCGTACGAACCGACGAGGGTCGTCGTATACGGCAGGCATTTATTGCCCCGAAAGGTTATAAAATCGTGGCGGCAGATTATTCCCAAATTGAATTGCGTATCATCGCTCATTTGTCACGGGATGAAGGCTTGTTGAGTGCGTTTGCCTGCGGAGTGGATGTCCACAAGGCGACGGCAGCAGACGTTTTTGGTGTACCTTTTGATGGCGTGTCCGCAGATCAGCGACGCAGTGCGAAAGCGATTAACTTCGGATTGATTTACGGTATGTCTGCTTTTGGTCTCGCGAAACAGTTAGGGATTTCACGTCAGTCCGCAGCAGATTACGTCACTCTCTATTTTGAGCGCTATCCTGGCGTGAAAAACTATATGGAGTGTACCCGCAAGCAGGCACATGAACAGGGGTATGTTGAAACCTTGTTAGGGCGGCGATTATATCTACCGGAGATTAATGCTCGAAATAAGATGCGTCAGCAGGCTGCAGAACGAGCAGCGATCAATGCCCCCTTACAGGGAACTGCAGCGGATATTATCAAGATAGCTATGATATCGGTGGATCAATGGTTGTTGGATTCTGGCCTAGATGCCCGTATGGTTATGCAAGTGCACGACGAACTGGTACTGGAAGTGGCAGAAGGCTGTCTGAGTGAGACGGTGGATGGTTTGCGTGATCATATGATGACTGCTACTGATCTAGCAGTCCCGCTGTTGGTCGATGTTGGCATTGGTGACAACTGGGATGAAGCTCATTAACACTATGACCAATATGGATCTGTACTTGTTATGAGAAACCGAGACGTTAGCCGTCAGCCTATAGGGACCCTCCTATCCTTATAGGCTTTTTATTGTGCGTTGCACCATACAGGTTACTGTCGTTTTGTTAACGACAATAAAGCTTTATCGTTAACTGTCGCTCCTAGCACAGAAAAGAGTGTTGAACTGTGCCTCTGTCCGATCATCTGGATGAGTAAAAAACCAAGTGGCGAGGTTTTGAGTCGTTAACTGAGAGTGTTGTATATCCTCATAACGGGAAAGCAGAATGTGCGTGACCATCGCATGTTGCTGGTGGCCTAAAGACGTTTCATGATTAGGGGCGACCTGGGTCAAGATGGTTTTCAGAATCACTTTTATGGTATCAGTCTCATTCCACGGTGTATCCAGTTTTACAATATCATTGATTTCGTTTTTGTCTGTGGTAAGGGCGTCCAGAACATCTTTCCGTGTTTGCTTATAGGCAGTGGAATTCAGAGAGCCTTGAAGATCTTCAGCACCTATTCCGAAATCTTTCAGATCACGCTGAGAGTTGGTCATTTCGTTTATCAGATCCAGCCAGCAGATCCAAGGGTCTTCATAATGTATGGGACCCAGTTTGTAGTAGCCCCAGTGTATTTGGTGGCATTCAGTATTCGTCATGAAATCGTTAAGAATTTCTTCTTTGTTTGTGCAATCCTGGGCGTTTTTCTGATGAACGAACGGCAACAATTGGACTTTCATCATGGCTCTGGCAGTATCAATAGTAGCCTGATGGGTTTTCTCCATGTGCTTCCGATCAAAGTCAGGTCCTGCGGGGCTGAATAGCGTGGAGACATATTGTACTCTTGAAGCTTGTGGAGCTTGGAAGTTCATTTTTGCAATGTCTGCAACGGAGTCATACATTTCTTTGGAATAACCAGTATCACCCGCATCAAAAATACACTCCTTGTCGGTCATCAGAAGATAACCAAAACCAGGTGCTTTATGGAAATTGGTTAGGGGATTGGTACCCGCCCAGTGTTTGGTTGGAATGGAAACGAGCGTGGCGGCTGAGCGAGCGTCATTTTGTCTGGAAAGAGCGTATGGAACGAAGGATTCAGCAGGAAAACCTGCCACTTGACCTTCCTCGTCACCACATGGATCTTTTAGACTACTTTTGAAAATAGAGCCAATATTTTCAGACCCTGCAGGAAAGACGAGCCTGGTTCTAACGCTTTCTGTTGGCGTCATCGGGTTCGGTTTCTGACGAAAATAGTTGATGACATTTTTTACTTGCTTAATAATGCGTTGAATTAAACTTTTAGGTATGTTCTTCCATTTCTGGCTGTAGAGAGGGACATCAATAAAGTGATCAAGATGCGCATGAGAAACTAAGAGAACATCCGTATTTTCGAGCCCTTTTGGTATAACAGGATCCAGTTGATTGGTATAACCAGGGCCAAGCTTATGGGCCGAAGGATCAATGGCCACATTAAGACGGTTATTATTATTATCCATAATCAATAGGTTTAAGTGGGCATGTCCACGCTTAACAAATACACCCCGATCTTTTTCATTCTTTGAATCGCTAAATTTTATTCCATTGCTAACATTTTGTTGTGCTTGCTTCTTAATATTTTTATCCAAGAAAAATAAATCTTTCCCTGAAAAAAAACGAGCTACTTTTTCAGTAAAGGTCGAAACTCCAATCTTTAATGCATCAAACGGATCACGAAAACAGGCCAATAATGGATGTTTTTTTTGATGTGAATAGTATTTTCTATCCACATCATGGGCAGTAATGCTTTCTCGATTACCCAGTAATGGCACACGCTTCCATGAAGAGGGACACTGGGTTTTATTTTTTTCCCAAACTGATATCGTATCCGCACATGCGTGTACGGTTTTTAACTGACTAATAGCGTCTTTTTTCTGTTCTAGAACAGATAGTTTAACCGGAGACATTTGATTATTTGTTTCTGGAAAAGATGTAGTAATACGTTTCATATGATATGTACTCGTATTGCGTTTTATAATGAGAAAAATTAAAGATTTGCATCGTTTAATAAAGTATTTGACAAGAATAAAAAAAAATAGTTCATTATGTATGATTCATTGTTATATATAGGTCTATATGATCGAGTATTGGTAGTCGTTGTATTGGATTGGTGCTAACTAAACAAGGTAAATCAGGCGTAAGCAAGTTGTGTATCATGAGACAGGTGCGTTTGTTACAAATCGAGAGCGACCTTGTTAGACTAAAGCCCACAAGATATATCCCTATTAGATAAACGATCCCAGCTCTTTGTCAGCAGTTCCCCGTTTCTTATACGGCGCAGGTTAACAACAGCAATGACACAGGCTGTGCACTTAGGGGGCAATAGGGGGTAAACTTCATCAGACACTGAAAACCAGCTCAAAAGTGTGCGAGCTAGAAAAAGATAGTCGCGCTACATCCCTTATAGATCAAGGGGTTAAGAAGATAGCGGGAATGACCAACATAATGAATGAATCTTAGAGAGATTATTTTATGAGCAAATCTGTCGTTATTACAGGGGCTAACCGAGGAATTGGCTTGGCACTTACTCGCCATTATGTGGAGCAGGGTGATCATACCATCTGTATTTGCAGGCGCAGTTCTGCTGAACTGGAGAGTACTGCTCATCAGGTGATCAGCGGTATTGATGTGGCTGATGCAGCGGATGTTTCTCGGTTGTCTGATGCAGTGGGTGATCAGAACATTGACATTCTGATTAATAATGCCGGAATCAGCACCTCGGATACACTGGAGAATATGGATTTTTCTGATATTCAACGACAGTTTTCAGTTAATACGATGGGGCCGCTGCGGGTCACGTTGAATCTGTTGGCCAACTTGGGGTTCGGGAGCAAAGTGATCATGATCACTAGCCGTATGGGTTCCATGGCAGACAATAGCTCAGGTGGGCGTTACGGTTATCGGGCATCAAAGGCTGCGCTAAACGCTATAGGGGTCTCCCTGGCTCACGATCTAGCGTCTCTTGGTGTTGCTGTTGCATTGCTACACCCAGGCTTGGTTCAAACTCGGATGGTGAAATTTTCGGGTGACGTGACGCCGGAGCAGGCTGTTGCAGGGCTGGCGCAGCGCATTGATGAGTTAACGTTGGACAGCACTGGTTGTTTCCGCCATGCGAATGGCGATTTTTTGCCATGGTAAACTGAAGCCTCATTCAGTCTGTGACTTCTATGCTTACCGACAATCAGGATGTTTTAAGAAGCACTATTAAACGCCCTACAAAGCTTCGTAATGAGTGACAAAATATGGAAAGTTCAATGAGTATGGTTAACGTCGTTGGTTATGCTGAAGTCTCGAAACATGAAAAAGAGCCTTTCGGCTCCTTTTTATTTCAGCATCATCAGGACTGCTGCTCTTTTGCACGAGCCACTTCTTTCATGCTCAGCTTGATACGACCACGATTATCAACATCCATAACAACAACTTCGATCGTCTGACCCACTTTCAGGTAGTCGTTCACATCATTGACACGCTCTTCAGCGATTTGGGAAATATGAACCAGCCCATCCTGACCAGGCAGGATGGTAATAAAAGCACCAAAATCGACAATACTGGTAACGTTACCCTGATAAATCTTGCCAATTTCCGCTTCTGCAGTGACACCGTAAACCCAATCATAAGCTGCCTGACAAGCTTCACGGGTCTCCGCAAAGATCTTGACCACTCCTTTATCATCGATATCAACAGACGCACCGGTATCTTCGCAAATAGAACGGATAGTAGAGCCACCTTTACCGATAACATCACGGATTTTATCAGTATCAACCTTGAGCGTCATGGTAGACGGCGCGTTGTCTGATAGCTCAGGACGCGACATACTAATCACATCATTCATCTGACTCAGGATATGCAATCGAGCCTGCATCGCCTGCTCCAGAGCGATATTCATAATTTCTTCAGTAATACCATCAATTTTGATATCCATCTGCAGTGCGGTAACACCATTGGCAGTACCTGCCACCTTGAAATCCATATCACCGAGGTGATCCTCATCACCCAAAATATCGGTCAGGATTGCAAAGCGCTCACCGTCCTTGATCAGTCCCATGGCGATACCGGCTACTGCTGTCTGCAAGGGAACACCCGCATCCATTAACGCCAGACTGGAACCACAGACTGATGCCATAGAACTGGAACCGTTAGACTCAGTGATTTCAGAGACCACACGAATGGTATAAGGAAATTCTTTATCACTAGGCAGAACCGCTTGAAGACCACGGCGAGCCAGTCGACCATGCCCCACTTCGCGACGACCTACTCCACCCATTCGACCGCACTCCCCAACAGAATAGGGAGGGAAGTTATATTGCAATATGAACGGTTCGCGACGCTCGCCTTCTAGATAATCGATCAGCTGCGCATCACGAGACGTACCCATAGTCACCGTTACTATCGCCTGAGTTTCACCACGCGTGAACAGAGCCGAGCCGTGAGTTTTTGGCAATACCCCCACCTCAATGTATAAAGGGCGAACTGTCTTGGTATCGCGGCCGTCAATACGGGGCTTGCCGTTGAGGATATTCTCGCGAACTAGATTTTTTTCTAGGCTAGACAGCACTTTACCAACACTTTTCGCATTGGGCTGTCCATCTTCATTACTTGCCAGAGCGGCGATCGCTTCGGCGCGCAGGGCAGATAGCACATTATTGCGCTCCTGCTTTTCTGCGACCAGATAAGCTTCAGAAATACGGTCCTGATAAGCGGTTTTCACTCGCTCAATCAGCGCAGTATCTTCGGCGACAAGTTGCCACTCCCATGCAGGTTTTCCCACCTCAGCAGCCAGTTCATTGATCGCATTAATGACCGCCTGATATTCCTGCTGAGCAAACAGAACAGCACCCAGCATTTCATCTTCAGGTAGTTCTTTGGCTTCAGATTCAACCATCAGGACAGCATCTGCAGTACCGGCCACCACCATATCAAGCTCAGACTCTTTCAGCTGTTCAAAGCTTGGATTCAGGAGATAACCTTTTTCTGCAATAAAGCCAACACGTGCCGCGCCGATCGGGCCGCCAAACGGAATGCCGGAGATCGCCAAAGCGGCAGAAGCGCCGATCATTGCGGCCATATCGGGGTCATTCTTTTTATCGGTAGAAAGAACAGTACAGACTACCTGCACTTCATTCATAAAACCCTTGGGGAACAAGGGGCGGAGGGGGCGGTCAATCAGACGGGATGTTAGGGTTTCTTTGTCGCTAGGACGCCCCTCACGCTTCAGGAAACCTCCGGGAATACGACCTGCAGCATAAGTTTTCTCCTGATAGTGAACACTCAGAGGAAAAAAATCCTGCCCATCTTTTGCTTCTTTTACACCCACAACCGTAGTCAGAACAGAGATATCTCCGATAGTAACCAGTACCGAACCTGAGGCCTGACGCGCAATACGTCCTGTTTCCAGCACGACATCAACATCACCGAACTTGAAGAGTTTTTTAACTGGTTTCACAGTCATTTCCTTTTATAAATTCAAAACATCAATTGACTCATCGAACTGTCGGTATACAGGATGCAATTCAGAAAGCTACATTACAGCATTACAGCACTCAGGATTGCACCCGATTCGTTCGACCAGTTTTGAGCCAACCCATCTCAATCAGAGAAGGGCTGACGCCCCTCATTATTCGATTGAGCTCTATCCTGCGTCTGTCATGCAACTTGGTCCATCAAGCATACGACTTCTGCTTATTATCTGAAATCGTAGACTCAAATCGAACAGACAACGGGTATCGAAACACATAGCACAAATACCACGACTAGTATTTCTGGATACTACAAAAAACACCGCTACAAGCTCACTTTCAGGCTGCTAATAGCGGTGCATGCTACCTGACATGAAAGGTGGCGGAGCAAGCAGATCAATGGTCATGATCATAATAATCAACGACGCAGACCTAGACGCTCAATCAAGGTGCGATAACGCTCAGCATCTTTTTTCTTTATATAATTGAGCAAACTACGACGCTGGTTTACCATTCGAATCAGACCACGACGAGAGTGGTGATCGTGGGTGTGGCTCTTGAAGTGAGACTGTAGACCTTCAATATTGGCAGTCAGCAGAGCAACCTGCACCTCTGGAGAACCAGTATCGCCTTCAGAATTACCGAAATCCTTGACAATTCCAGCTTTTTTTTCAACAGACAGGGCCATGATAAAAACTCCTAATTAATATGCAATTCAACAAATCTGGATGTGACCGTGCATATTTACAGCCACCCTTTTTCTGGGAATCCCAGCGATCAATGAGATTACAGTCGTCTCCCTCTACAGCGTTATCTGGTTATCTAGCATCCATCAGATCATCCACCAAACCCAGAGCGACATTCTAACGCCATATCGCTTTGTTTATCACCTTACTACTGTCCAATTTAAAACTTACACTCGACTATTGGCGTGAAACATTCAAGAATACCTCGCCAGATCTTAGCCAATTGGACATTTTTGATGCCTCATCGGACAGCAGTATTATTACCTATACATTGCATCAAATGATTAAACTATTGCTGTACGAATGTGTACACATGCTCTGCGGCAGTGGCGTTAAAGTAGTGCTTCATCTCACTGTCTCATTAAACGACGCGGTGCAACCAGACCGTCATCAGTAATCTCGCCAATACCCAGAAAAACATCTTGCGCATCAGTCATGGCTCGATAGATCCGGACGAATCCGGCGGTAGGCGCACGAGGTACCTGTATGGATTGCCCCCGCATGAGATAGAAACTGCTGGCTTCACCCAATGCAACCATAGGCATCTGGCTGACAGCACTATCCTGCATCATCAAAATATCATCCAGCGCTTTATGGCCACCACCGTCACGTATCTGCTCAAGTGCTTTAGGCGTAAATGAATTCTCTTCACTGTAGGGGCCAGATTTCAACCGTCTCAAGTTAATAACATGCGCGCCACAACCCAGTATTTCGCCAATGTCTTCGACTAGCGTTCGGATATATGTGCCTTTACTGCAATTCACTTCCAGCTCAATTTCATCACCACGAAACGCAGTCATTATCAACCGATAGATCGTGATGGGACGCGCCTTACGTTCGACCTCAATACCTGCACGAGCCAATTTATACAATGGCTGACCATTGTGTTTGATTGCGGAGTACATAGGAGGAGTTTGTTCACCTGGTCCACGAAACGTTTCTAGCACAGCGTCCACATCTTGCTCAGTAATAGCAACCGGCCGCTCCTGAACGATCTCGCCTTCAGAGTCGCCGGTATTCGTCCGAACGCCGAGTTTGGCAATGGCACGATAATGTTTGTCGGAATCAAGAAGATATTGTGAAAGATTGGTCGCTTTACCCAGACAGACAGGAAGAACACCTGTAGCCAATGGATCAAGACTACCCGTATGCCCTGCCTTGGCGGCAGCATACAGGCGCTTTACCTGTTGTAAAACTTCGTTAGACGATACGCCAGTCGGTTTATCGATAATGATAATTCCATTAACATCACGTCCCTTGAAGCATCTACGTCTTCTCATCGAAAACCTCCTCCGTGGAATTCTTCTGTTTTTTACTGTCGTGCGCTATCGCACGATCAATCAACGAAGAGATATAACTGCCACGTTCAATGGTTTCATCATAGTGAAAGCGAAGAGTTGGCACGAAACGCATCCGCATCCGCTTTGCTAGCATGCTGCGAAGAAAACCCGACGCTTGGCGTAGCACATCAACGGCGTCATCAATGGCTTTTTGGCCATCGACACCCAAAAAAGTAACATAAACATCAGCAAATGCGATATCTCCGCTAACAGTCACCGAGCTGACGGTCACCATACCTAGGCGGGGATCTTTCATTTCCAACTGCAAAATCCTGGCGAGTTCTCGCTGCATTTGATCTGCAATACGCTGTGTACGATTGAATTCTCTTGGCATATTTCTACTGTAACAAACGATTTATAAGCAGCTTGGACACTCCCTGACCATTGATCTGCCAAATGATAGAGCGCTGCAACAACCGATAGCACTCTACCTGCAAGAAGCAATATCCTGTCATGGCTTGCTAAAACCGCAGAGCCACAACCATAAAAGCAGTCTGACTCCGAAAGCTCGGTAGCCATCCCCTTAATAATGTGATTTACAAAGTCCGCTCAACCTTAATAGATTTGTAAACCTCAATTTTGTCGCCGATCTGGACGTCACTGTAATTCTTCACGCCGATACCACACTCCGTACTATGACGGACTTCTGTTACGTCATCCTTGAAGCGGCGCAAAGACTCAAGCTCGCCTTCGTAGATCACCACGTTTTCACGCAGAACACGAATACGCTCATGACGGAAAACCGTGCCTTCTACCACCATACAGCCAGCGACTGCGCCAATTTTCGGCGCACGGAACACGTCACGCACTTCAGCAATACCTACAATCTCCTCGCGGAACGCTGCTTTGAGCATACCGGTGAGTGCTTGTTTGACGTCATCAATGATGTCATAGATAACGCTGTAATAGCGTAGACTCAGTCCTTCCGCCGAAACCACACGACGGGCAGCTGAGTCGGCACGCACATTAAATCCGATCAGAATGGCATTGGAGGCCAGTGCAAGATTGGCGTCGGTTTCTGTCAGGGCACCGACACCACCATAGATCACCTTAACATCAACTTCTTCGTTTCCCTGCTCTTGCAGTGCAGAGGTGATCGCTTCCAGAGAGCCACGAACATCGGTTTTGAGCACAGCCTTAAGCGTTTGCTTTTCGTCAGAACCCATATTCTGAAACATGTTCTCAAGCTTCGCAGTTTGTTGACGAGCCAGCTTGATTTCACGGAACTTACTTTGACGGAATATGGCAATTTCACGGGCCTTACGTTCATCATGAACGACCAACATTTCATCACCGGCTCCAGGGGTACCATCCAAGCCCAGAACCTCAACGGGAATGGAAGGACCAGCGTGCTCAATCGACATGCCGTTTTCATCCAGTAGCGCACGGATACGACCATATTGCTGTCCAATCAGCACGTTATCGCCACGATTCAGCTGACCTGACTGCACCAGAACAGTGGCAACTGGACCACGTCCTTTATCCATGCGAGATTCAATCACAATACCGCGCGCCGGACCGTCAGCAATCGCCGTCAACTCAAGCATTTCAGACTGCAACAGAATAGATTCAAGCAGTTCATCAATACCCTGGCCAGTATGTGCAGACACCGGTACAAACTGTACATCACCACCCCAGTCTTCTGGGATAACATTATGCTGGCCCAGATCATTTTTAACGCGATCTAAATCTATTTCAGGCTTATCCATCTTGTTGATGGCAACAATGATAGGTACACCTGCATCACGGGCGTGTTGAATCGCCTCTTCTGTTTGAGGCATGACACCATCGTCAGCGGCCACTACTAAAATGACGATATCCGTTGCCTGAGCACCACGGGCACGCATTGCGGTGAATGCGGCGTGACCCGGAGTATCCAGAAAGGTGATCATGCCTTTTTTTGTCTGCACATGGTACGCACCGATGTGCTGGGTAATACCGCCCGCCTCAGCGGATTGCACTCGGGATTTACGAATATAATCAAGCAGCGAGGTCTTACCATGGTCAACATGACCCATGACAGTCACTACTGGCGCTCGGTGGCTGCTATCACCCTGTGGCGTACCTATCTCCTGCTCCAGCGTATCCTCGATCTGATCCGCCTTGATCAACTTGACCTTATGCCCCATCTCCTCAACCACGATGGCAGCAGTATCTTGATCAATCACCTGATTGATCGTGACCATGGTGCCAAGTTTGAACATATACTTGACAACATCTGCACCTTTAACGGCCATCTTCTGAGCTAGTTCTCCGACAGTAATTGTTTCTGGGAGAGAGACTTCACGTACTATCGGTGTGGTTGGCATGGTAAAACCATGCTCCATACTGGCAGAAGACTTGAACGATTTCTTTGACAGTGTAAGACGGCGATCACCGCGACGATCTTCACGCCCGCCCTTGGAGGCCTTGCCACCACGACTGCGACGATCACCATTTTCCCGATTATCCGAACGCTCCTTCCTGCTACGCTTGGCAGCATCAGGTGCTCGATGATTGCCGGATTCAGCTTCCTGCAATTTACTCTGTTTCTCTGTTTCCGCCTTCAGCTTCGCTATTTCTTCAGCCTGACGACGACGATCTTCAGCCTGACGATCCGCATCTTCACGATCACGCTGATGACGAACCTTGGTGCGAGCTTCCCTTTCCGCTCTTAGGCGTACATCGTCTTCGGCACGACAGGCATCCTGCTGTTGACGCTGCTCACTTTCCTGATCAGTTTCTTTTTCACCCTTTGAGAAGGTTCGCTTTTTGCGAACTTCAACGTTAACCACTTTGCTCTTACCTACGCCTCCAGACACTTTCATCTGGCTGACGGTCTTACGTCTCAGGGTGATCTTGCTAGGTTCAGTGATATGAGGCACTTCACCGTGACCGTGTTTCAAGTGCGCAAGCAGCGCTGCTTTCTCATTATCAGACACGGTTTCACAAGACTCTTTATGCGAAAGCCCTGCATCGCTCATTTGCTTCAGAAGTCGTTCCACCGGAGCACCGACCACTTCGGCAAGCTGTGCTACTGTTACATCTGCCATTTAACTTTTCCTTTACAAAGTGGTCTGCTCAGTTCTCTTCTCCAAACCAGCAGATATTTCGTGCCTTCATAATCAGCTCACCAGCATGTTTTGCATTCAATCCATCGATTTCAAGAAGGTCATCAGTAGCCTGCTCTGCCAGATTTTCCAGCGACACAATGCCACGGGAGGCCAATTCAGCCGCGAGAGACTGTTCCATGCCATCAAGAGTCAATAGATCTTCTTCTGCCTGAGCGCCCGTTAGCTTCTCCTTATCAGCCATTGCCTGAGTTAACAACTTATCTTTAGCTCGCTGACGCAGATGATTAACCATTTCTTCATCAAAACCATCGATAGTCAGCATCTCTTCAAGTGGCACATACGCCACCTCTTCCAAAGTTGAAAAACCTTCTGCGACCAAAACAGTAGACAATTCCTGATCAACACCCAGCCACTCTACAAAGCGATCCACCAAACCACTGGATTCCTGGTGCTGTTTTTCCTGAGCAACGCTTTCTGTCATTACATTCAATGTCCAGCCGGTCAGTTCACTGGCAAGGCGGACATTCTGACCGCCACGACCAATGGACTGAGCCAAGTTGTCTTCTGCAACGGCAATATCCATGACATGCCTATCTTCATCCACTACGATGGAAGCAACCTCTGCCGGTCGCATAGCATTGATAACCAGCTGCACAGGGCTATCATCCCAGAGGATAATATCAACGCGCTCATTCTGCAGTTCATTAGACACAGCCTGAACACGTGCACCACGCATACCAACACAAGCGCCAACCGGATCAATACGACCATCATTAGTTTTGACTGCAATTTTGGCGCGAGAACCTGGATCACGTGCAGTGGCACGGATCTCAATGACTTCCTCCGAAATTTCAGGCACTTCGATACGAAACAGTTCAATCAACATTTCAGGACTGATTCGGCTTAACATCAACTGAGGGCCGCGTCCTTCTTCAGAAATATGACTCAGTAGTGCCCGCACATGAGCCCCTATACGAAGATTCTCGCGAGGAATCGCCTGATCTCGACGAAGAATACCTTCAGCATTATTACCGAGATCAATCACATAAGCATCACGATTGGCTTTTTTTACTAATCCGGCGACTAGCTCTCCTACCTTGTCACGATAAGAGTCAACCATTTGCCGACGTTCAGCCTCGCGTACTTTTTGAACAATAACCTGTTTGGCAGTCTGAGCGGCTATTCTGCCAAAGGCAACGGACTCTACCTGCTCTTCCCACGTTCCGCCGATCTCCAGCGTTGTGTCTTTTTCCTTCCCCTCATCCAGAGTCAGGTGTGCGCCGGGAATGCTAAAAGCCTCATCAGTAACCACCGTCCAGCGACGAAACGTTTCGTAATCGCCAGTCTCACAATTAATAGCAACCCGAATATCCACCTCGGTTTTATAGCGCTTCTTCGTGGCTGTTGCCAGCGCTACTTCCATCGCCTCAAAAATGACACTAGCTGGAACGTTCTTCTCATTGGAAACCGAGTCAACGACCAACAGGATCTCTTTGCTCATGCTCTGCCTCTCGAATCGATAGATCTGGTTATTCCTGTGCGACCTACTGCGCCGTCACTTTCAGCCAGACAATTTATTAGGACTGAGGAACTACACGGGCTTTTTCAATAGTATCCACGGGAAACAAGAATTCATACTCTTCACACATCAGCACGATTTCCTCTCCCTCGACACCCTTGATTACCCCTTTAAATTTACGCCGCCCCTCAAACGGGAGCCGCAATTGAATATTCACTATTTGGCCAGTGTGGCCTTCATATTGAGCCAACGTGAACAGTGGTCGATCTAATCCGGGGGACGAGACTTCCAACGTATATTCTTCACGAATCGGATCCGCCACATCCATAACTGCACTCAGCTGTCGACTGACTTTTGTGCAGTCATCCACAGTAACCCCCTGCTCGGCATCAATATAAACTCGCAGCAGAGAGTGATGCCCTTGCATCAAGAACTCAACCCCCCAAAAGCTGCAATTCTGTCCTTTAACTACTGGCTCAATCAGCTCGTGTAATACTTCCAGCTTGCTAACCACTTAAACAGCCCTCAGCAGATGGCTGTGAATCTTGTCTACCTTGATCGACATCTGCGTTATCGGACATCCACAAACCTTATTGGTCGCCAGAAATAGGCGAACAAATTAAAGCCATTAAAAAATGGGCTATAATAGCCCATCCTGAGACCTTGCTGCTAGCGTGGGCTTATTTGCCTTGCCGCAACAACAACTTATGTCTAGCAAAAAGCCCCTCGATGGAGGGGCTTTTTTTACATTTCTAATACTGATCCAGCACGTTTCACCGCTTTTTGGCAGTTAACTTCATTAGAACGCCCAGCAATCAGCTTTACCTACATCTAAATAACGTGCTAATTATATTGCCATTCAATAGGGTTAGTCAATTAATTCAATTAATTGGTGCCGAAGGCGGGACTCGAACCCGCACACTCATAGAGCACCACCCCCTCAAGATGGCGTGTCTACCAATTCCACCACTTCGGCCGCTAACTATCACCAATATAGAATAGACGAATTAGTTCACAGGCTTCGACGCACCTCCATTAGAACGCGCGGAAGATTTTACCGTTGGGGCATCAGAAGAATCAATGGGAGCTTCATCCACAATTGGCGCATCAGTATTCGACACAGGCGCCTTCTGATAAGTCTTCGTGATTTCTGTAGGCACACCAATATCTAACATGGAATCCGCTTTTTGCTTAGCAAGCATCGCCAAACCAAAGCTGGTCAGAAAGAAGATCACTGCCAAGGAAGCAGTCATCCCTCCCAGAAAATTTGCAGATCCCCGACTGCCAAAGACCGTCTGAGAAGCGCCTGATCCGAATGATGCACCGGCATCAGCTCCCTTGCCCCGATGCAGTAGCACGAGTCCAATCAGAGCCATAGCAGTACATACATGAACAATTACAATAACTGTTTCCATCTAGATTTAACCTGCCGCTCTAGAGATAGCAAGAAACTCTTCAGCCTTGAGAGATGCACCACCCACCAATGCACCATCTACATCCGACTGACCTAAAATATCCATGGCATTAGAAGCTTTGACGCTACCACCATAAAGTATACGGGTTCTAGCAGCCATGTCAGAACTATGCTTCTCAATTAGCTTGCGTATTTCAGCGTGCACCTCCTGAGCTTGTTGCGACGTAGCTGTCACCCCAGTTCCTATTGCCCAGATAGGCTCATAGGCAATCACGTAACCGTTCTTCAGCAAAGACCCATCAACTGAATCCAGCACAGCACTAATCTGTCGACTAACCACCGTACTTGTTTCGTTCTGTTCACGCTCTTTGAGCGTTTCACCCACACATAACACCGGAACCAGCCCTTGATTAGCAATTAGTGCAAACTTGGCCGCAACTACGGAGTCAGTATCACCATACATGGCCCGCCGCTCAGAGTGACCGACCAAAACATAGGTGCAAGAAAAATCAGCCGCCATACCGGCCGAGAGCTCTCCCGTATAAGCACCAGACAGGCCATCTTTCGAACAAATATTTTGCACACCCCAAACCACGGGCGAATCAGTCAGCGCGTCCCTCACCTGAGACAAATAGAGTGATGGAGGAAACACCGCGATCTCTGAGGTATCGAAACCATCAGACAGGTCAGTGATAAGAGCATCCAAAAGCTCGGCTACCATGGCGCGTGAACCATGCATTTTCCAATTACCGGCGACCAGCGGCTTGCGCATAACTACACCTCGAGCAGAATAAAGGCTCGGCATTTTAACCTACGTAGGTACTTTAAGACAACCAAAGCTACTAATAATAATCGTGGATCACCAAACACCACTTAGCCAGCTAGACAGCGCACTGAGCTCCAACCACATCAGCCAGTTCACGACTACAGTCAGCTACCTCATCGTACTCCTCTCCTTCAACCATGACCCGAATCAGAGGTTCAGTTCCGGACGCTCTCAAGAGTACACGTCCCCGACCAGCCAGCTGCTTCTCAATAGACCTGACAGCTTTGGTAATTTCAAGATTATCTGAGACGTCAAATTTTTCAGACAGCCGTACGTTAATCATGACCTGTGGATATTTGGTCATGTCCGATTTGAAATCATACAGGGAGCGTCCAGTCTCAACCAGAGCACGCAGCACCTGAAGCGCAGAAATGATGCCATCCCCTGTTGTGGTTGCGTAACGACAAATAATATGCCCGGATGATTCCCCACCCAACTGCCACCCTTTCTCCAGCAACATTTCGTTCACATAGCGATCCCCCACAAAGGCACGCTCGAACGGAATATTCAGCGCTGAAAGCCCCTTCTCCATACCGAGATTGCTCATTACTGTTCCGACCACGCCGCCAATCAACTCTTTACGAGTACGGAGAAAGGCGGCAATAATGTAAACTAGCTCATCACCATTGATCACCTCACCCTTATGATCCACCATCATAAGACGATCAGCATCACCATCGAAAGCAATACCCAGATCAGCCCCCTTGGCAACTACTTCGGCTCTCAATGCATCCATATGGACAGCGCCAACACCGTGATTAATATTCAAGCCATCCGGCTGCACACCGATCACATCTACCGTACTGCCCAGCTCACGAAACACGGCCGGACCCACATGATAGGCTGCACCATGAGCACAATCGACAACCATTTTTAAGCCTGACAGGTCAAACGTTGAGGCCACTGTCGCCTTGCAGTAATCGATATAACGCCTCGCAGCATCTTTGATGCGATACGCTTTGCCTAAACGATTGGGCTTTACCACTTTCAGTGGTTCATCCAGCATACGCTCAATGTCGTACTCAACTTTACGAGACAACTTATTTCCATCGGATGAGAAAAACTTGATGCCGTTATCATGATAAGGATTATGGGAAGCACTGATAACAATACCGGCGCAAGCATTGGATGTTTTTGTTAGGTAAGCAATGGCCGGTGCTGGCATTGGCCCCAGCAATCCGCTATTCACGCCCGCCGCAGACAATCCAGCCTCCAAAGCAGACTCAAACATATATCCTGAGATACGGGTATCCTTGCCAATCAAGACTTGGCTCACACCTTTATCTGCAAACACGGACCCCGCAGCCCAGCCAAGTTTGAGCATAAATTCTGGTGTAACAGGAAATTTTCCGACCAGTCCTCGAATACCATCAGTACCAAAATACTTACATGTCATTTATGCAATCCTTTCTGTTGCGATGCATCTACTCAGGCCGTCGCATCGAATGCTTTCAGTGCCATGACCAACTTCATTACATCAACACTTTCAGCCACATCATGGACTCGCAGGATGTGAGCGCCCGCATTCAAAACCAGCGCGGCAACCGCCAGGCTTGCGGGCAAGCGATCACTCACTGGGCGATCTAAAATAGCACCCATAAATGATTTTCGGGACAAACCTGCCAGCACAGGCATATCCAGATCAAGAAATTCAGTAAACCGTCGGACCATTTCCAAGTCATGCTGAGGCGCCTTGCCAAACATGCCACTGCCAAAGCCGGGATCCAGAATAATATGCTCTCTGTTAATGCCTGCTTCAACAGCTGCGACCAGGCGATCAGAGAGATAATTTTTTACCGTAACCACTACATCATCATATTGCGGCATAACGCCTGGTTTGGGCTGTTCGCACAATGAATGCATCAGGATGACCGGCAAATTCAGCTCTGCAGCAGTTTGCAGCGCGTCCTTCCGCGTCAACGCTCGAACATCGTTGAGGATGCCAGCACCTGCTGCCGCACCGGCACGCATGACATCTGCCTCGCTGGTATCAATAGAGATCACCACATCGAGCTCACGGCGCAGGCACTCAATGACCGGAACCACTCGGTCAATATTTTCCTGAATCGTCACGGTTTGCGCACCTGGACGGGTTGATTCACCACCGACATCAATGATATCCGCCCCAGCATCAACCATTTCAACCGCATGTCTGACTGCTTTATCCAACGTATTGTAGCGTCCTTTATCCGAGAAGGAATCCGGCGTCACATTCAAAATTCCCATAATGCGCGGACGTGAGAGATCGAGAAATCGTTCCGAACAATTGAATAATGACTGCATGATTCAATACCAGAAATAGTGACAATATACGGAATATAATGGGTCGCAAAAAACGTTGACAGCAAAGTGACGCACAAAGAGTGATCAGTCCTATCAATTAACAAAAAAGCTCGGACAATATCCGAGCTTTTTTACTGTCATTTGAATTCGTGACTTCAGCCTAAAAGCATCACACTGACCCATGACGGTACAAGGCTGACATTAAACGATAAAGGCTTTAACCATCGGTCTGTTTATACAGGTACAGAGTCTGCACCACCATCCTCCGAAGGTTTTTTTGATGAAGTGTCATCAACATCATTGACATCCGGCGCATCAGAGCTTTCCTCTGCATTATCACTATTATCACTACTATTATTTGACGCATTCCAATCGATCGGCGGACGAGGATCTTTACCTGCCATGATGTCATCAATCTGATCAGCACCGATGGTCTCATACTCCATCAAAGCATCTTTCATCAATTCAAGCTTGTCACGATGGCTTTCCAAGACGCGCTGTGCATCGCCATAACACTCATCAATCAAGGCTCGTACTTCTTGATCAATGATCTTGGCCGTTTCACTACTGACATTCATGTGATGACCACCCTGATGCTTACTAAGAAATACTTCACCTTCATCTTCTGCATAGAGCAACGGCCCCAGCTTTTCTGAAAGACCCCATTTGGTTACCATGTTGCGCGCCAGATGGGTAGCTTGCTGAATATCGTTAGAGGCGCCTGTTGATATACCATCAACACCATAGAACATCTCTTCTGCTATTCGACCACCGTACAATGACGACAGACGACCAAGAAGGTAACGGCGACTGTAGCTGATCTTATCATCTTCCGGCAGATACATGGTGAGACCTAATGCACGACCGCGCGGAATAATCGTGACCTTATAGACAGGATCATGTTCAGGCATCATGCGACCAACAATGGCGTGTCCTGCCTCATGATAAGCCGTCATCTCTCGGTTTTTTTCACTGATCACCATGGACTTGCGCTCTGCGCCCATCATCACTTTATCTTTTGCAAGGTCAAACTCTATCATATGAACCATTCGATGGTTTGAGCGAGCCGCAAACAGTGCGGCCTCATTCACCAGGTTTGCCAAATCAGCCCCAGAAAAGCCAGGCGTACCACGCGCAATAACAGCAGGATTCACGTCATCCGAAAGCGGCACCTTGCGCATATGCACTTTAAGAATTTGTTCACGACCTCGAATGTCCGGCAGAGAGACCACCACCTGACGATCAAAACGACCAGGACGCAATAGTGCAGAATCTAATACATCAGGACGGTTGGTAGCAGCAATAACAATGATGCCGTCATTCGCTTCGAAACCATCCATCTCAACCAGCAATTGATTCAGTGTCTGCTCACGCTCATCATGACCGCCACCCATGCCTGCCCCACGGTGACGACCCACCGCATCGATCTCATCAATAAAGATAATGCAGGGAGCTTGTTTTTTTGCCTGTTCAAACATATCACGAACACGGGACGCACCCACGCCCACAAACATCTCGACAAAATCAGAACCCGAAATAGTGAAGAACGGCACCTTAGCCTCACCGGAAATGGCCTTGGCCAGCAGCGTCTTACCAGTGCCCGGCGCACCCACCAACAGGACACCACGCGGGATACGACCACCCAGACGCTGATATTTGCCAGGATCTTTCAGGAAATCGACTAACTCCTTTACATCATCCTTGGCCTCATCAACACCAGCCACGTCGGCGAAAGTCGTTTTAATCTGTTCATCAGACAGCAGACGCGCTTTACTTTTTCCAAAACTCATAGGGCCGCCACGACCACCGCCACCCTGCATCTGGCGCATGAAAAACATGAAAACGGCAATGATTACCAGAATAGGGAAGCTGGCGACTAGCAGCTGAGTCCAGATACTCTGTTTTTCGATCGGTTTTGCCTCTACATGCACTTTGTTTCGCAGCATGTCATCCATCAATTTATCGTCGCGAACGGTGGGTGGCAAGTTAACCTCAAAATGCCTGTTATCATGCAAAGAACCCGTGAGCGTAAAACCATCAATCACCACATGGCTGACCTGTTGGCTATCCACTTGGGCAATAAAGTCGGAATAGCTAATTTTTTGTGTGGACGACTGCATTCCGCCAAAGTTCTTAAAGACGGCCAGCAACGCAAGAGCGATGACCACCCATAAAATTAGATTTTTTACCATATCGTTCAAAGCGTCTGTCCTCAGTGAGCGTATGTGGTACGTTTGGACACTCCCAGAGCGTTCAAAATGTAGCACGAGTATCATTTGTACGTGCAGATACGCTACAACAAAACTTTACTACAAAATGCCTGCCTTAGACAGCTTCCGAGGTATTTCCATCTGCTCTACCACGAATCATTTCATCGGGTTCAGCCTAGGAGATTTCTGCCCAGCAGGTAAGTTTCTCTGGACCGCGCCCTTGATGCCAGAGGCTTGCGGGTCATGATTTTGCCAAACGAAGCACGCATGACACGGAGGTATTCATCAAACCCCACACCATGGAAGATCTTAGTCACAAATACACCACCTGGCTTTAATACCTGAATAGCGAGATCGAGGGCTAATTCAGCAAGATGCATGGCTTTCGGCTGATCAACGGCTTTCATACCCCCTACGTTGGGTGCCATGTCAGAAATTACAAGGTCTACCCCGGAATATCCTGTTTCGGCCAATATCGCCTGTAGCACGGCATCATCGGTGAAATCACCCTGAATAAAGGAGACACCGGCGATCAAATCCATGGGCAGGATATCCGATGCCACAACCCGGCCGTGATCCCCTACTCGCTGCATAGCCACCTGACTCCATCCGCCAGGAGCTGCTCCCAAATCGACTACATTCATGCCGAGCCGAAACAGACGATCCTTGCCATCCATTTCCAGCAGTTTGTAACTGGCACGCGAGCGATACCCGTCTTTTCGAGACCGCTGAACATACGGATCATCAAAATGTTCTTTGAGCCAGCGATCACTGCTTTTAGATCTTGCCATAGATAACAAACTAGAAAGGGATAGTGAAACAGGGATACTATCCTAAAGCTTAATAGACCGGCTATTCAATAAATCAATAAAAAATCAGTACTGACCCACGCTATTTTCATTATAAACTACCCATGTCACCCGTTGTATTACTTGGTATAGCCAGTAAAATACTGTCTCCTGCGGAATACTTTGTTATAAAACAGGCATCACACAGCAAAGAGATTAACACACATGCTTCCCCATGACTGCAAACGCCGCTTTCGAGCCATTGGCCACACACTGAAACCTGTTGTTACTATTGCCGACAGCCACATTACCGACGGCGTTATCGGAGAGACCCTTCGCGCTCTAAATGATCACGAACTCATTAAGGTCAAGTTCGCCATTGATGACCGCAAAGCTCGCCAAACAATTACTGCCGAACTCTGCGGCATCAGCAAGGCCGAACTGGTTCAGAGTATCGGTAAGATAGCATTAATCTACAAAGCCACTGTGGATCCTTCCCCCAGACTTTCCAATATTCTTCGCCAACACAGCAGATAAACACCAACAGCGTCCAGCACATGATGACAGGAGCGCACACCTTTCTCTCTCTTCGCAGAGACTGATCGGAATATTCGACAAACGGATAGTAGAGTGCTTGCTTCCGAGCCATAATATGACATCGATTTCAGACAATAAAAAGCTGCCTGAACGGCAGCTTTTTATTGAAAAACAATCAAATGTGCTGTACCTTGTCAATCTCGTACTCTACATCTCCGTTCGGAGTCTTAACCACCGAAACGTCATTTTCTTTCTTACCAATCAATGCACGAGCAATCGGAGAAGAGACAGAAATTTTGCCTTTCTTAATATCTGCCTCATCTTCACCGACAATTTTATAAGTGACCTTCTCCTCGGTTTCAGTATTCAACAAGCATACCGTGCTGCCGAAAATGACGTGCCCAGTATTTTCAATGGCAGTGATATCGATAATTTGGGCATTGGAAAGCTTGCCTTCCAACTCCTGAACCCGCCCCTCATTAAAACTCTGTTGTTCACGAGCGGCATGGTACTCAGCATTCTCTTTCAAATCACCCAGCTCGCGAGCCACAGCAATCGAAGAGGCGATACTCATTCTGTCCACTGCTTTACGACGGTGTAGTTCCTCGCGAAGAGCCTGTTCACTTGCAACTGTCATGGGGAAACGTTTCATCTATTTATACTCTTATGTAAATCCTGTAAACATCTGACGTTTTTTTCTGGCCCAAAATGTATCGCCTGAGCTATCGCCTCTGCGCCGGCCATCGTGGTTGTGTAAAGGACTTTATGCATGAGTGCAGACCGCCGAATAGCATACGAATCGGCTATCGCCTGACGATCCTCGGTCGTATTAACCACTAATGCTATTTCGTTATTCACTATCATGTCCACTAAGTGCGGACGCCCTTCTTTGACTTTGTTAACCACCGTTACAAGAATGCCTTCTTTCTCCAATACTGCGGCAGTACCCCGTGTAGCTAGCAGATCAAAACCTGCTGCCAGCAGCAATCGAGCTGCAGCAGGTGTCCTGCCTCGATCCCGAGAACGAACACTGAGAATGGCCTTGCCACCACTCGGCAACACCATCTTCACCGCCAGCTGCGCCTTGGCATAAGCCTCTTGGAACGATTCGCCCACACCCATGACCTCACCAGTGGATTTCATCTCTGGGCCAAGAATCGGATCGACTAACGGAAATTTGCTAAAAGGAAATACCGCTTCTTTCACATGCCAAGTATTGGGGATAATCTCCTTTTCAAGCCCGATCTCCTTAAGCGTTTTACCCAGCATGACGCGTGCTGCCACCTTGGCCAGCGACAGACCAATACACTTTGAAACGAACGGTACCGTTCGCGAAGCTCGAGGGTTCACCTCAATCACAAAAATTTCGTTATCTTGGACAGCCATCTGCACATTAATCAGGCCGACAACACCAAGCTCCAGCGCCATGCTGCGCACCTGCTCCCGAATCTGATCCTGAACATCATCATCTAAACTATAAGGCGGTAATGAACAGCCAGAATCGCCGGAGTGAATGCCCGCCTGCTCAATATGCTGCATGATGGCACCAATCACCACCTGCTCACCATCACAGATCGCATCCACATCAACTTCGACCGCATGGGTCAAAAAAGAGTCCAATAATATCGGACTTTTGTTAGACACCTGAACGGCTTCATTCATATAACGAGTCAGTTCATCTTCACCGTAAACAATTTCCATTGCCCGTCCACCTAGCACATAGGAAGGACGAACTACCAGCGGATAGCCAATTTCAGTCGCTTGTTTAATCGCCTCTTCCGCGCTGCGAACCGTTGTGTTGGAAGGCTGTCGGAGTCCCAGTCTTTGAATCATTTTCTGAAACCGTTCTCGATCTTCCGCTTGGTCAATAGCCTCTGGTGAAGTACCAATAATGGGCACACCCGCAGCTTCCAGCGCTCGGGCCAGCTTCAATGGCGTCTGGCCGCCATATTGAACGATCACACCCGTCGGCTTTTCTACATCGACAATGGCCAGAACATCCTCAAGGGTAACGGGTTCAAAGTAGAGTCTGTCAGACGTATCGAAATCCGTGGAAACCGTTCCAGGATTACAGTTAACCATGATGGTCTCATAACCCTCTTCGCGCACGGCCTGCGCAGCATGAACACAACAATAATCGAATTCAATTCCCTGACCGATACGGTTTGGGCCACCGCCAATCACCATGATTTTTTTACGATCTGAGGGAGCTGCTTCACACTCCTCATCATAGGAGGAGTACATATAAGCAGTAGAAGACGCAAATTCTGCCGCACAGGTATCAACTCGCTTAAAGACCGGATGGATATGATGCGCCTGCCGGTACTGCCTGAAATCATTTTCACTGACCTTCAGCAGGCTAGCTAGACGAATATCACTGAAGCCTTTGCGTTTCAAACGGTAAATATGGTCGGCATCCAGTGCTTCAAGCGATATGCCAGATAGCGCCTGTTCCTCTCGAACAATATCTTCAATCTGTACCAAGAACCAGCGATCGATAGAGGTTAAGCCGAAGACATCATCCAACGAAAAACCGACCCGAAAAGCCTCTGCAATCATCCAGATTCTTTCAGCTCGCGGAGTCACTAACGCTTGGCGAATCCGTTCCGGTGCACGCTCGTCAGTAATATCCAGTTGTGAATCAAAGCCGCTAGCACCTACCTCCAATCCACGCAGAGCTTTCTGCATGGATTCCTGAAAATTACGGCCGATCGCCATCACTTCACCCACTGATTTCATCTGGGTTGTTAGGCGATCATCTGCCTGTGGAAATTTCTCAAACGCAAACCGCGGGATTTTGGTCACGACATAGTCGATGGCAGGCTCAAAAGATGCCGGTGTAACACCGTGGGTAATCTCGTTTTTCAGCTCATCCAGCGTATAACCGATAGCCAGCTTGGCCGCCACTTTGGCAATCGGAAATCCGGTGGCCTTGGATGCTAATGCCGATGACCGGGAGACCCGAGGATTCATCTCAATGACGACCATCCGCCCATCGTTGGGATTGATACCAAACTGCACATTGGAGCCGCCAGTCTCAATACCAATTTCACGCAATACTGCCATAGAGGCATTTCGCATGATCTGATACTCTTTGTCCGTCAGCGTCTGTGCCGGCGCTACCGTGATTGAGTCGCCGGTATGAATACCCATGGGATCAACATTTTCAATGGTACAGATGATGATACAGTTATCATTCTGATCCCTAACCACCTCCATCTCATACTCTTTCCAGCCGATCAGAGACTCATCAATTAGTAGTTCTGAGGTCGGCGATAAATCCAGTCCTCGCGCACAAATCTCCTCAAATTCATCCCGATTGTAGGCAATACCGCCACCCTCTCCCCCCATAGTAAACGAAGGCCGGATAATGCAGGGAAAACCCAGTTGATTGGCCACATGAAAGGCTTCATCCATGGAGTGTGCAATACCAGAATTCGGTGTTTCCAGACCGATATTCCGCATGGCCTTATCAAATAGGGCGCGGTCTTCAGCTTTGCCGATTGTGGCCGCATTAGCGCCGATCATTTTCACGCCGTACCGATCCAGAACGCCCTTATGATGGAGGTCTAGGGCACAATTTAAGGCCGTCTGTCCGCCCATCGTCGGCAGCAATACATCTGGTCGCTCTTTTTCGATGATTTTTTCGACGGTTTCCCAGCGAATGGGTTCGATATACGTTGCGTCCGCCATGGCTGGATCCGTCATGATGGTCGCTGGGTTTGAGTTCACAAGAATCACTCGTAACCCTTCTTCCTTGAGTGCCTTGCAGGCTTGGGTACCGGAATAGTCGAACTCACAGGCCTGTCCAATCACAATAGGACCGGCACCGAGAATCAGTATGCTATGGATATCTGTACGCTTGGGCATAGTGCTCATCTGAATTCTTGTTGATTGCTAAAGGTCGATGAACTCGCCGACCTTTAGCCTAATAGCGCATTTATTGTACTACAGGCTTATCGTCGTTCCGCCATCATGGAGACAAAGCGGTTAAACAGTGAGGCCACATCATGAGGGCCGGGGCCGGCCTCCGGATGCCCCTGAAAGCTGAATGCGGGTCGATCCCTTCGCTCAAGCCCTTGCAGAGAGCCATCAAACAGGGATTTATGCGTCAATTTCAGGTGTTCCGGTAATCCGGACTCAGACACTGCAAAACCATGATTCTGACTGGTAATCATGACAATGCCGGTCGTGATATCCTGCACCGGATGGTTTGCGCCATGATGACCGAACTTCATTTTTTCCGTTTGCGCCCCACTGGCCAAGGCTAACAACTGATGCCCTAGGCAGATGCCAAATATCGGAAGATCAGTGTTAAGGATCTCTCGGATCGCATCAATAGCATAATAACAAGGCTCAGGATCACCTGGGCCATTGGAGAGAAATACTCCGTTCGGGTTCATTGCCAGTACGTCAGTGGCGGGGGTCTGGGCTGGCACGACAGTGAGTCGACACCCTCTTGCTGCCAGCATCCGGAGGATATTGCGTTTGACACCGAAGTCATAAACGACTACATGATAATCTGTGCGTAACTGTTCTGGGTGGCTGTCAGAACTCAGCTCCCAGACCGATTGCGTCCATGGATAGGCGGTGTTGGTTGTGACTTCTTTCGCCAGATCCATCCCCTTTAGGCCGAGAAAGTGACGAGCTAGCTCAAGCCCCTTCTGTTGATCTGGAGATTCATTGGCAATGATACAGCCGTTCTGAACCCCCTTTTCCCGAAGGACACGGGTTAGGCGACGAGTATCAATATTTGCAATGGCAACGATATTGCGCTGCTTCAGGTAATCATCCAGCGACTGCTGGTTTCGCCAGTTGCTGGCCAGCAATGGCAGATCCCGAATCACCAGTCCGGCCGCCCAGATCTGATCAGATTCTGCATCCTCCGGCGTCGTGCCGGTATTACCGATATGGGGATAGGTTAAAGTAACAATCTGCCTAGCATAAGAAGGGTCGGTAATAATTTCCTGATAACCAGTCATGGCAGTGTTAAACACTACCTCACCACTCGTTTCACCATCTGCGCCAATGGCAACCCCCTTGAAAATATTGCCATCTCCCAAGGCTAGTATCGCTGGTCTGCTCAAGACGTTTTCCCCACACTGACTGTGTTTTCTGCATTGTTATCCTGGTCGCAAAAAAACGAGATGCAATCCAGTTTCATCTCATTTTCAGTCAATAGTTTAATACCATCGTAGAGTCTATTGTGCCAACGCTGAGCAAATTCTCGACATAATACCACATGACTTCTCGACTTACCTCTTCCTGTCTGGGTTCAGTACATGTGAAACAAAGCAGGCGACCTGAATGAGTTGCTGATAATAACGCATTAGCGTTTCTAATCCAATGTCATCGTGAGGCTAATAGTGCTTGTGCTGCGGACAGCTCTCAATCTATCGATCGTAAGAGTCATATATATCCGTAGATCGCAGCTTTTCTGAGGTAAACGAAGGGTGCTGAACATGAACAGAAGACATAAAACAGCAACGGAGCCATTGGCTCCGTTAAATTAAAATTCGAATCATGTAAACGGATTAATTTGAATGATGTGTGACCAATACCTTTATAATTCTTCCTTGATCCCGGATTCTGCTGGGCTACTTTATAGTAGCCTTCTATACGTTTATCCGGCTCCATTTTAGTGGAATGGTCACAAAAAAAGCATCCTTCAAAATAATCAACTTACCCCAGCGTTGTTTTTGTTATTTGTGGGGCAATAGTTCTTGTTTCTTCTTCTTCTTGTTTCTTCTTGTTGTAATCAGATAGATAGCAGTATCTGTGCCAATAATATATTTCTCTTATTTATCAGCAAAATAATTACGGGTAGAAGGTGCCGCAGCACATTGGCATGTTACGTATTTGCGTGCTTTGGGTTACGCATATACCTACCAGTAACAGATTGCTCCTTGAGTCTCTGCATGATGACTGGAAAAGGTAGGGGCTGTTAACAGCGTTTGTGTCTGGTTAGCCATTAAATGGAGGATTTAAGCCCAGAAAAGTGAAGACCAAAACGCAACCTGTACGAGTGGTTTTTTTAAGAAGACGAGTCACTATGAAAATCAGCTCTTTCATGACGCTTGTCAATCTGAGGTCGTTGCCCTTGAGTCAGTTGCTTGTATTATCTGGTTTGTGTACTTACTCCTGACCTCTATTTCTTAGTGTGGGAGCTATGAAAGGTACAACAGATGATTTATATATGGAATTTCAGTCGATTGCACTTACTGTATTAATCTAAGTGCGTTAACGTCAACGTCAATGAAAATAGCGAGGAGCCTGTCGGACTTACCACGAACCTACTACGAAAAAGCCTAATTTGGCCATTTTTTATGCTGCTTTTCGTTGAATTGAACCACTATTCGCTTCGAATCAGCATAAAAACTAACTCAAACCGGACTTTTTCTCGCTACGGTCGGCTAAGTCCGACAGGCTCCTAGGGATATAAGGCTGATCATTTGGCGTTACGTTTCATGATGGATGACAACATGCGGGAAATTCAATGAAGGTGGCTAAAGCTACTGGTTACGCTGTTTGATTATCTGTGCAATATTCGTTAAAGTGAGTTGCATGACCAGAATCATTAAATCGCTCGACAGCGTGATTCGTAGATCGATAAACGCATAAAATTTCCACCGACAACTCTGCGGCTATATTTGTACGCACTGCTATTAATGCAACATCGAAAAAATGAACGAGGCCGCTAGGAAGCAGGGCAAAAACATGAACGTTATTTGAACAGTCAAACGGCCTGGAAACCTGTAAAATGGCGTCTTTTCCCTGATTCCTAAGGCGCTAATGTCTACAAAATCTCTGTTTTTCAAATTTAGTACACTCACTGATCCACGTGATCCAAAAAAAAACAATCCACATCTTGGCT
>JAGLCE010000026.1 GCA_023146365.1 Endozoicomonadaceae bacterium | reverse complement strand
ATAATCAGGCGAGACCCGACACATATTTCGATAACAAACGACGAAAATCACGAAATCCTGGGCTGTATCGGCTAAACCGCAGGATATATTGCCGACTTGATTTTACCAGCATGGCTGCCTGATCAATAAGTCCCTGCATAACCGTTTTTAACCGACGTCGTTTGGCCGTATGACGAACCGGTGAGTCGACGATTACATTGAAAGCATAGAGCTTGTTGCACGAATATATGCCTAAATTTGCACTCGATATTTTGAGTGTTTTTGATTAGCCTCTTGCTCGTTGAGCGCTTGACGACGTATAGATTTACGATGAAAATGGCTTTATAGTCTGCATCTTTCAACGACTGTTGATGTTGTCGATGTTGATAAGCCGAATTAGTCAAGACATCAGTGCCAGTATTGTCTGCATCATTGGTTTATTCGTTGTCGGTACTAGTATATAGGGAAAAACGGTTGAAAAGTTTGATTAAAAAATCTGATAATTGATTCGTTATAGGGGAGCTTGCCAGTATTATAAATGGGAAGGGGCGTATTAATGACAGCCCGTTCACTGTCATTGAAAAAATTCGATTCCAGTGGGATTTTAAAGGCGACTGAGACAAAAACATCGTTAACTGTGCTGATTGTTTTCAAAGTAATAGGCAAAAATATTTGACTGTTCTTCTGTAGCAAGCTATCTCTTTTTCTTTAGTTGGTGGCAGTTATCAATTGGCAAATCGTTAACTGAAAACACCATCAGTAAATATGGTAAAGATCTAGAGTGTATGGACAAATCTGAGCAGCATGAGACGGTCGAGCTTCGTCAAAAGATTGAGCAATTAATGGCAGAAAATCAGCGGCTTGAATCCCGTCTGAAGCGGTATGAATTTGAGCTGTCTGAAGGGAGCAGTCATATTGAGGGGGCTGGTAATGGGCTGTTTACTCGTGATTTTATTCCATCTGGGACTATCGTGGCGGAGTATGTTGGTCGTCGTGCATTTCGTATTGCCATTCCGGCTACGAAGCGCTACGTGATGTGGCATCGCGATAGAAGTGGTTATCCACTATTTTTGAAGAGTGATACCTACATCCTTTGGCTGGTGGATGAAGAGCATGAATTTGACGAAGAGTATGATGAAGATGCTGAGCAAGACTGGAAAAATTATTCACCAGTGATTGAATATGGAATCGACGCTGAGGATGATGAGCAATCCCTGTTGAGTCTGGTTAATAGTAATGATGAGCCCAATTTGAGTATGATTGTGACGCATGATCGTCGAGTCTTTGCAGTAGCCATGGAAGATATATTGATCGGTGAAGAGTTGTCTTGGGACTATCACCCAGATCGTGACAAGGACTTTGATCTTGATCCTGATCATATTGAGCAGGATGTTGATCGCTATATCATGGTGGAGCGCAATGGTTGGGTCACGTTGCGAGATGAGGCTTTTCCGCTGTGATGTAATGCTATGAGACCTCAGCATAACTCAACAAAGCCCAAGCTTTTCGTCTTAGCCGCTGACCTAAGCCATCCAATTCTTCATAGTCTTTAGGATACGGAAGCGCTGCTGGAATGGTCAGATATTGAAAAGTTGCTCTCCTCAATTTACGCCTCTAAAACAGGTCGCCCCAGCTACCCTCTTCTGACGTTGTTTCGGGCTTTATTGCTTGGGACATGGTATCGCTTGTCCGATGTGCAGTTGGCTCAATGCTTATATAGAGACCTACTGTTTCGCAAGTTTTGTCACCTTGAACTGGGTGGAGACGTTCTCGAAGCCTCCACGTTGAAGCGGTTTCGAGCACGACTGATCGAGCACCATCTGTGGGATCAATGGTTGGCGGAGATTAATCGTCATTTTAGTTATTTTGTATGTTGTTCCGCTCTTTTTTTTCAAGGCTTGCGAAGATTGATAATCTGAAATCCGCGAAACATAAAAAAGCCCGATGTGTCAATAAACACTTCGGGCTTTTTTATGTTTGGTGCCGGCTGAAGGAGTCGAACCCTCGACCTACTGATTACAAGTCAGTTGCTCTACCAACTGAGCTAAGCCGGCCAGGCGCTGTAAATGATATGGATGACACTGAATTTTGTCAACATACTTATTTTCTTTCTTTTTGATGTGCGTCTAATGCGAACTCCCTGCTTTGAGGGTTAAATCGCTACGACCAAGGTATAGTGTCCGACTAATGTATACCCTTCTAATCCCCTTATATTTACAGGTTGTATCCTAAAGTGGTATGGCGTTGTTTGTTCGACATGGTTACTCTAATACTTCACCTGTTGTTTAGTGGTCGCAGGTCAGCGTTATAGGCTAAAAAGGTATCTGCTGTAAGGGAAAACAGCTGAATAGGAATTATAGGGAGAAGTACATAATGAAGCGTAAATTCAAAGGAAAAAAAGGCGTGTCGAATGATTTCTTGATGTGGGGTCTGATCAGTTTTTGTGGTGGCTATATTTTGCCGTCTATCTGCTGCTGGCAGATGGTATCATTGAAGCAAAAGAAGAGTAACTCTGGGCTGGGTGAGGTGGTGCCTATGCACTCACAAAAGGGGTAAGGTTCAGCTCGTTCAGTTGGACATCAGGCAGTTATTGCTACTAGAAAGGCTACCAAAATACGGTATTGCAGGATGAAGCGTGCATCTGGATTGGTTCGCACGCTTAATAAGGACAAATATTACCATCAGTCATTTCTCAGAATATTTTCTTCACTTGACGGTACGACTGCCTTGCTGAATAGTGCATAATGTCCCTTTGATACTTTAGAGCATTCTGTTGCTAGAGCCATGCGTCGAATCCATTTATTAAGTCCTCGTCTTGCCAATCAAATCGCTGCCGGTGAGGTCGTTGAAAGGCCGGCCTCTGTCGTTAAGGAACTGTTGGAAAACAGTCTTGACGCAGGAGCTGATCGTATTGAGATTGATATTGAAGCGGGCGGTGTAAAACAAATAAAAATTCGAGATAACGGTCAGGGTATTCCTCAAGATGATCTGGCGCTGGCTTTGAGTCGCCACGCAACCAGTAAAATCAGTGCGCTGGAAGACTTGGAAGCGGTCGGCACCTTGGGTTTCCGTGGTGAGGCGTTGGCTAGTATCGGTTCCGTTTCTCGTTTAATCCTGACCTCCAGTGTGGAGGGGCAGGAATCCGGTTGGCAGGTGTTTGCCGAAGGGCGGGATATGGAGACGAGGCAGAAGCCAGCGCCGCATCCGACAGGAACCACGCTGGAAGTGCGCGACCTGTTCTTTAATACGCCTGCACGTCGAAAGTTTCTGCGTACAGAGAAAACCGAGTTCAGCCACCTGGAAGAAGTCATTCGGCGGCATGCACTGAGCCGCTATGATGTAGGCTTTACTTTGCGTCATAATCAGCGGGTGATACATCAGTTGCGTCCGGCGAAAACAGAAGCGGAAAAGGAGCGTCGGGTAGCCTCCATCTTCGGTGCACAGTTTATTGAGAATGCCGTGGCCGTGGATCGGGAAGCGTCCGATCTTCGTCTATGGGGCTGGGTAGGATTACCGACTTTCTCTCGGGCTCAGGCGGATCTTCAGTATTTTTACGTTAATGGTCGTACAGTGAAAGACCGGTTAGTGGCTCATGCGGTACGGCAGGCTTATCGAGATGTCTTGTATGGTGGCCGTCATCCGGTCTTTATCCTATTTCTAGAGCTGGATCCGGCATTAGTGGATGTGAATGTTCATCCGACAAAACATGAGGTGCGTTTTCGCGATGGGCGCATGGTGCATAACTTTCTCTATAGCACACTTAATCGAGTGTTAGCTGATGTGCGTCCGGAAGATCAGTTACCCCATGCTGTTGCGCAATCAAAGCCTGCGACGATCGGCGGCATTGACGCCGGAGAGTTCAGTGGCCAAGAACGGATGCAGTTGCAGCATGCTTCATCATACGCTTCACCATTAGTCTCTGCGGCATCGTGTTCTGCAGGCAGTGCCGTACCCGTTCGTCAGAGTTACCGTTATACGATGGATGTTAAGCCTGATGCCATGCCTGTGCGTGATCAGTTGAATGTTTATCGTAATCTCTATGAATCTGAGCAGTCGCAGGAAGCTACTACTGGGCAAGTTGCCGTTTCATTGCCAGAGAGTGATGCAGATATCCCACCGCTTGGTTTTGCTGTTGCCCAGCTTAAAGGTATTTATATTTTGTCTGAAAACCAGCATGGGTTGGTGTTGGTTGATATGCATGCGGCACATGAACGCATCACCTATGAACGGATGAAAACGAGCTGGAATGAGCCGGGGATTAAAGCACAGCCTCTGCTGGTGCCTGATTCGTTAGCGGTCAGCAGTCGAGAGGCTGATGCTGCCGAAGAGTACGATGAACAGATTCGCCGATTGGGTTTTGTCTTTGAGAGAATGGGGCCGGAAACGCTGGTTGTGCGTCAAATTCCTGCGTTGCTGCGTGGCGCAGATGTTGAAAAACTGGTTCGCGATGTTATTGCTGACTTCGTAACCTATGGTTCTAGCGATCGTATTGAAGCCCATATTAATCATTTACTGTCTACGATGGCCTGCCATGGTTCTGTACGTGCCAACCGCCGATTGGCCGTGCCGGAAATGAACGCCCTGCTGCGAGATATGGAGCATACTGAACGCAGCGGACAGTGTAATCATGGTCGACCCACATGGACGCAAATGTCGCTGGATGAACTAGATAAATTGTTTCTGCGCGGTCGCTAAAGAGAGATCGCCGTGAATGTCACGAGGATGGATTTTAGAACTGACACCGGGGGGATCCATGCGATTAGTATGGCGCAGGATAACAGAAAAATTCCGGACGCCAAGGGCTGGCTCATTGAGAGAGGCTTACAGGCCGAGCCAAAGGAGCGTTTGAAGCGGGTACCGGAAATATCGAAGGCGCAGATTTCATCAAGCAGCAGATGAATCACATAGCCGATGGCTAGAAATATTCCCAGCAGCCAGGCAAAGCGGGCAGAGACTCCAGTCACATGCCAGGCAATATCGGTCACTAGCAGACTGAGTGTGCAACCTGCCAGCAGCGAATGCCAACTGCCTCGGTGTACAGTGAACTGTTTGAATAATGGCAGCGCAAGCCAGCGTAAGCTGAGGTAGACTCCCGTAATAATCAGCCATACTAATGTGAGCGAATGGTTGTGGCTGAGCCGGACTATAATCACCATGGTTAAAAGCAGTGCCATGCAGTTGAATATCACTTTTAGTGACGAGGAGTTGTCGGCATCGATATCTGGCAGGAGGCCTCCGATCGTGCCGGTCAGCCAAAGCACCATGCCTTCGTTGGTAGTGGAGAGGCTCGTGGCGATAGTAGCACTGGCCAGTAGACCGTTACCCATGCCAGCTAGGATGAGGTGTGTGTTGAAGTTCGCCATGACAACCTTGATCAATAACGTGAAAACAAGAAAGGCGGTATTTTAGCGGATGGAATCATGGTACAAATCATTGAGTGGTGCAAATAAAGTGGTGCAAAAAAAGTGGTGCAAAGCTCAGTGGAAAGGGTCTTGCTTCATGGTCGTTTTTGTTAAACAGTTTGGTTTGGTTTTTTTTGTTTCATGAGTCGTTGTACCTTCATGAATGGCGCTCGTAAACCCCTCGCCATTTTTCTTATGGGACCTACCGCTTCAGGAAAAACTGATCTGGCGGCATCACTCTGTCAACGATTGCCCTGTGACATTATCAGTGTTGATTCTACGTTGGTTTATCGGGGGATGGATATTGGGTCTGCCAAGCCGGCGGCTGAAATGCTGGCAAAGACACCTCACCGATTGATTAATATTCGTGATCCGTCCGAACCCTATTCAGCAGCAGAGTTTCGACAGGATGCGCTGAAGGCCATGACAGAGATTGTCGACAGAGGACGTATCCCCTTGCTGGTAGGTGGCACTATGCTGTACTTCAAAACCTTGCGAGATGGTTTGGCTAAGCTGCCTGCGGCGGATGATGCGGTGCGTCGGAGTATTGAAGAGCAGGCTCAGAGAGATGGCTGGCCTGCAGTTCATCACCGGTTGGCAACGGTTGATCCCGTGTCGGCCGCACGGATTCATCCGACAGATTCTCAACGATTGTCTCGTGCGATGGAAGTTTTTTTGATCAGTGGTCAGACCATGACGGAATTATGGGTTCAACAGGTGGCTGCGCGAGATCGTGACGTCGACTTCCCGTATCACATTATTAACTTGGCGGTTGCCCCTAAAAACCGAAAAATTTTGCATGAGCGAATTGCTCTGCGTTTTCGCCAGATGATCGACCAAGGTTTTATTGACGAGGTGAAGCGGTTATATGCACGGAGGGATCTGAGTAGCCAGCTGCCGGCGATCCGTTCTGTGGGTTATCGACAGGTGTGGAAATATTTGGCTAAGGAACTAACTTGGGACGAAATGGTCAAACTAAGTGAAACCGCAACTCGGCAGCTAGCAAAACGTCAGCTCACTTGGTTACGGAGTTGGCCTGATCTGATTTGGCTAAACAGTCTTTCATCGAATTTGCTGGATGATGCTTTAAGCGTCATTAAACTCGACTTTACATAAAGTGAGTGAACGTTTCGGTAAGTTGTTTTTGTCTAGGTTCGGGTGATTTAAAGGCTACTAGTTTTGCTGTCATCTTTACGGTGATCAAGTGGTAACAAGTGGCATTACGTGGCTGTGCTGATCTAAGGTTGTTCGGTGTTGTTAAGCCGTTTATGGAGTGATTAACTTTTCTGCCTTGGTAGAGAGTAAGGTGCTACCCTCTAGATAAGCAGTCTTATGGGCTGGAGCATATGCTTGAAATAATTTGATAAATAAGAAGGAGCGCGGAAATGTCAAAAGGGCATTCCCTACAAGACCCTTACCTCAATGTTCTTCGCAAAGAGCGGGTACCAGTATTCATTTACTTGGTTAACGGTATTAAATTACAGGGTCAGATCGAATCTTTCGATCAATTCGTCATTTTGCTGAAGAATACAGTAAGTCAAATGGTTTATAAGCACGCAATATCGACTGTTGTCCCTAGTCGACCGGTGCGTCTGCCTGCACAGGATGTAGAGCAGGTGGAGGAGGACGGCTGAGTTTTTATATCTGGCATTTTCTGAACAATTGAGCTGTTGAGTCTTGATTGCCTAGGTGAATTTCGTGCCTAATTTCAGAATGTTTAAGGGGTTTTTTAAAGCCGGATGTCGTTTATTGCGATATCCGGTTTTTTATTGTTGTCGGATACCTTCCGATGCGTGCATATTATACTTTCTCTGTCGCTGATTAGGAGATTTAGTTTGTTTTTTGAACGCCATGAAGGTGGAGAGAAGGCTGTCTTAGTGCACTCTGATTGCTACCACGAAAAAGATAAAGAAGACCCTTCCGAGTTTCGTGAGTTGGTACGCTCATCGGGCGTTGAAGAAGCGGCGTTTCTTACGGTTCCCGGTAGTAGTCTCAATCCTCGTTATTTTGTCGGGATTGGCAAGTTGGAAGAGATTCGTCAGCATGTGGATGCCACCGGTGCGGATGTCGTGCTGTTTAATCACTCACTGCGTCCCAGTCAGGAGCGTAACCTGGAGCGAGAGCTCAAGTGTCGGGTGGTCGATCGTACGGGTTTGATTCTTGATATATTTGCTCAGCGTGCCCGTACCCATGAAGGGAAATTACAGGTCGAATTGGCTCAGCTAGAGCATATGAGTACTCGCTTGGTGCGTGGCTGGACTCACTTGGAGCGCCAGAAAGGAGGCGTTGGGCTACGTGGTCCAGGTGAAACACAGCTAGAAACTGATCGCCGTTTATTGCGGGCACGTATCAAATCCATTCATCGACGTCTGGATAAGGTGCGCAGACAACGGGATCAGAGTCGTCGCTCCCGAAAGCGTGCTGAGTTACCGCTGGTCTCTCTGGTCGGTTATACCAATGTGGGTAAATCAACGCTCTTTAATACGCTGGTCACTGCGAAAGTCTATACCGCCGATCAGCTCTTTGCGACGCTTGATCCGACGCTGCGCAAGATCCAAGTGGCCGATTACGGCTCCGTTATTTTTGCGGATACGGTGGGATTCATACGTCATCTGCCGCATAAGCTGGTGCAGGCGTTCCAAGCGACACTGGAAGAGTCTGCGAGTGCAGACCTATTGTTGCATATCATTGATGGCCATGATCCGGAGCGTCAAGGAAATATTGAGCAGGTGGTTTTGGTGCTGGAAGAAATTGATGCACATAAACTACCGCGTCTGGATGTTTATAACAAGATTGATCTGATGCCGGGAGTGGAGCCCCACATTGACCGAGACGAGCAGGGTCGACCTTGCAAAGTGTGGGTTTCTGCCGCCAACGATCAAGGGTTGGAGTTGGTGCATCAGGCGATTGCGGAATTGCTGGCTGGTGATCTGATCCATGAATACTTGTCCTTGGGCATTAATGGTGGTCGTCTGCGATCACGTCTATATGCAATGAGAGTAGTGCAGTCTGAATCTTTTGATGATAATGGGCAGCCTGTGCTGGAGGTACGGTTGCCTCGCAATGAGTTGGTGAGGTTGCTGAATCAGGAAGGTTTGGATACATCGGCTTATGCTCGTGCGCCGGAATAAGTCTGTTGAACGGCAACATCAAATTCAAAATGATGAGTGTAGTGAGCGAATTGAGTGTGACATAGTGATGATGTATCAATAAATACGAATCAATAAGTAGTGTTCTGCTATGCTATGCTGTTACCTTGGTGACCGGTCACGGTTGATTTTTGTATTCGTGAAACTCTATCATCTGCGCCTATGGGAAGGGAATGGCTGTGAATGCTGCGGGCAGCTGCCGTTAAATCGTGCAGGTTGCTGGAGTGTTGACCAGTAGTGGCGTCACCGCTCTTTTCCTGTATCTTTGCAGGATACTCAGATAGAAGTGCAACTCTGACAACGGAGAATTCTATGGCTTGGAACGAGCCGGGTGGAAATAAACAGGATCCTTGGGGTGGCGGAAATCGTGGTAATAACCAGGGGCCACCGGATCTGGATGAGGCATTACGCAAATTCCAGCAAAAGATCAGCGGTATTTTTGGAGGTAAAGGTGGGGGGGGAGCAAGTCATCGTTCATCGGGTAGTGCAGCCGGTCTATTTGTCGGTGCTGTTGTCATTGCCATTGTCGTCTATCTGTTTAACGCCATTTACATTGTGGATGAAAAAGAGCGAGCCGTTATCCTTCGTTTTGGTCGGTATGTGGAGACGGTTGATCCAGGTCTGCATATGTATTTCCCGCCCGTTGAAACTCGGTTTCGGACGGGAGTGACTGAGTATCGGACATACCAGGTTAGTCAGGAAATGTTGACCGAAGACGAAAATATCGTTGAGGTAGCACTGTCCGTTCAGTACAATATTGCCAATTTAAAGGATTACATTCTGCAGCTATCTAACCCTGACGGATCGTTGAAAGAGGCGACTCAAAGCGCCATGCGCCATGTGGTGGGTAGCTCCGAGATGCACTCTGTATTGACTGAAGGGCGTGAGATGTTGGGTGATGAGGTAAAGCTGCGGCTTCAGCAATACTTGGATAATTACGGTGCCGGTCTGTATATCAGTAAAGTTAACGTTGAAAGCACGCATCCGCCCAAACAGGTGCAGGCGGCCTTCGATGACGTAATTCGTGCTCGTGAGGACGAGGAGCGTTCAAAAAACGAGGCAGAATCCTACGCTAATCAGGTGGTGCCAGAAGCCCGTGGTGATGCACAGCGTATTTTGGAAGAGGCTAACGGTTACCGTACAGAGGTTATCTCCCGCGCTGAAGGTGATGCCAATCGTTTCATTAAGTTACTAGGTGAATACAAAAAGGCGCCAGGAGTGACTCGTGAACGCCTTTATTTGGATGCGATGCAGAGCGTGCTTAGCTCAACCAGTAAAGTGCTGGTGGATATGAAGGGGGGCAATAACATGATGTACCTGCCACTTGATAAGCTGATGGAGCAACAGAAGCGATCCTCTGATTCTGTCGATGGTACGGCTGGTATGGCGACAGGGCAGCAGGGGTTGGATGAACTGGTTGATCGTGTCATGGTGGAACTGAATCGTCGTGCATCCAGTAATCGGGCAGGGAGGGGTGGACGATGAGTTCTAAGACTATGACTGCACTGATCTTGGCCGGTATCGTTTTTCTTGGATTGATGAGCAGTCTATACGTTGTGTCAGCACGTGAGCGTGCTATCCTGTTACGTTTTGGTGAAGTGATCAATGGAGATGTGAAGCCAGGTTTGCACTTCAAGATACCGTTCATTGATAAGCTGCGTATTTTTGATGGTCGGCTTCAGACTTTGGATGTACCGCAGGAGCGTTTTTTCACTCAGGAAAAGAAAGCGGTTATCGTTGATGCCTATATCAAGTGGCGTATCGCCAATGTTCAGGATTTTTATCGGTCTACGTCAGGTGACGTTTTCCGTGCCAACACATTGCTGTCACAGCGCGGGGGATCACGGTTACGTGAAAAGTTCGGTGTGCTTACGCTGAACGAGGTGGTGTCCGGTCAGCGTGAAGAACTGATGACCGAGATTACCGATGTTCTGAATAAGTCCGTTGAGCTGTTGGGTATGGAGGTATTGGACGTCAGGGTTAAGAAAATTGATCTGCCGCCTCAGGTGAGTGATTCTGTCTTTGATCGGATGTCTTCTGAACGTCGTAAAGAAGCTCAAGAGTATCGGTCAAAGGGTAGTGAAATGGCCAAAGCGATCCGCGCTAATGCAGATCGTGAGCGTCAGGTCATCATTGCGGTTGCTTATCGTGATTCGCAAAAGTTGCGCGGTGATGGTGACGCGGCATCTTCAGCGATTTATTCCAAAGCCTACAGTGAGGATGCTGAATTTTACTCCTTTTACCGTAGTTTGACAGCTTATCGTAACACGTTTAATAGCCGTTCTGATATTCTATTGCTGGAGCCAGACAATGATTTCTTCCGGTACATGAATCATTCTGCTGGTAAGAAATAAGCAAGAGTGAGTATAAGGGGTACTCGGAGTCAGTCTGGGTGTTTTTTTATGTGTATCGCGCACAGAGTGGGTGGTATCATGGCGGCTGGGGAGATCCCAGGTTTTTATTGAGATTTTATTATGAGCAAAAACGTAGTCATTCTGGGAACCCATTGGGGCGATGAGGGCAAGGGTAAGATTGTTGATCTGTTGACTGATCAGGCGTCTGCTGTCGTACGTTTTCAGGGTGGTCATAATGCGGGCCACACGCTTGTTATTGATGGTGAAATAACTGTTCTTCATCTCATTCCATCGGGTATCCTGCGTGAGAACGTAACCTGTTATATCGCTAACGGTGTTGTGCTGTCGCCGGCAGCACTGTTGATGGAAGTGGCAGATTTGGAGAGTCGTGGTATTTCGGTTCGCGAGCGACTGCGTTTAAGCCCGGCGTGTCCGTTAGTTCTTTCTTACCATGTGGCTCTTGATCATGCGCGGGAAGTCATGCTGGGTGTGGATAAGCTCGGTACGACGGGTCGTGGTATCGGACCTGCCTATGAAGACAAGATCGCTCGTCGAGGTCTGCGTTTGGGTGATCTTTTGCACCCTGAGCGTTTTGCCAAGCAACTGAAGCATGTTCTCGAATATCAGAATTGTGTTCTGCAACATTATTACCGTGTGGAGCCTATTGAGTTTCAGGCTCAGCTGGATGAAGCATTGGTTATGGGTGAGCAGATCATTTCGATGATCGACGGGGTTACTGACAGTTTGCACGAGCATCGTCGTAAGGGTGAGGGTATCATATTCGAAGGTGCCCAAGGCTCCATGCTGGATATTGATCACGGTGCCTATCCATTTGTGACCTCTTCCAATACTACCGCAGGCGGAGTGGCAACGGGTAGTGGCGTTGGGCCACTTTACTTGGATTATGTGCTGGGTATCACCAAGCCTTATACCACTCGTGTTGGTTCTGGACCGTTCCCGACCGAACTGCTGGATGAAAGAGGTGAACACAACGAAATTGGCAATTACCTTGCTCAAAAAGGCCAGGAGTTTGGTGCAACGACCGGTCGACCACGTCGTTGTGGCTGGCTTGATGCGGTAATGTTGCGTAAGGCGATCGAGATGAACAGTATATCCGGACTCTGTTTAACCAAGTTGGACGTACTGGATGGTCTGGAAACGATAAAAATCTGTATAGGCTACCAGAATCGGGAGGGTGAGGAGGTTGATACGCCGTTCTGTGTGAGAGAGTACGTGAACCTGATTCCAGTTTACGAAGAGCATCCTGGGTGGTCAGAATCCACGCGAGGCATCACACGATTGGAGGATCTACCGGACAATGCGCGCGCTTATATCCAGCGTGTGGAACATGTTGCCGGTGCACCAGTGGATATCATTTCTACTGGTCCTGATCGCAAAGAGACCATTATGTTGCGTCATCCCTTTGATTGATACCAATGTGCGTCAACGCATCAAGCAGGTGGATGCCATTGTCTAAAAAATGTGACAATCTCATTCTGACTCTTTAGCCTGTGTAAGCAAATTAGCCTGTGTAAGCAAAATCTGATGTAGCAGGGAAGGGTAGATGTGACAGAAAACATGTCAATTACCGGTAAGCCGTCATTGTTAGCCACTGAGCGCTTGAGCATACGTCGGCTACAGTTTATTAATGAGTCTGGTCGACAGCATTAGCAATGATGTGAGCCGGACTTCATATCAGCCGATTTTATCGAGATGACCCATGCCTGAGTGGTGGAGAGACGCCGATCCAGATGCGAAGCAGGAAAAACAGAGTTATGACAACCCTGTGCCCAGCCGCGCATTAATTATGAAGTATCTGGCTGATCGAGGTGCTCCGGCGATACATGAAATTCTATGCCGTGAGTTTGAACTGGACGATGACAATCAGATAGAAGCCCTACGTCGTCGGTTGATTGCCATGGTTCGGGATGGCCAACTCATTCAGACTCGTCAAGGAACGTTCGGCCTGCTGGACAAAATGGATCTTATTACTGGCAAGATTCAGGGGCATCGAGATGGTTTTGGTTTTGTTCTGCCGGAAGGGGATGGGGATGATCTTTTTCTGACTTCGAGACAAATGGGTGAACTGTACGACGGCGACAGAGTTGTGGTTCGTGAGACAGACGTAGATAGCCGTGGCCGACGCTATTGTGCTGTCGTGGATATCCTTGAACGTAGCGTTACTCAAGTGGTTGGTCAATATTTTGAACGGGATGGTACAGGCTTCGTCGAACCTGACCACCGTCGTATGACCAGTGAGATCATGATCAAGCCAGGTCCGCTATTGCCCTTTCGTGGGCAGTATATAGTGGTGGAGATCATCGAATATCCCTCAAAGCGCACTCTGGCAATGGGTATCATCAAGGAGATCTTGGGTGATCGCATGGCGTCGGGGATGGAGGTGGAGATTGCGGTTCGCAGCCACAATATACCCCACACTTGGCCAGAAGCGGTTGATGAACAGGTGGGTGGCTTTTCCAGTCAGGTACCTAGTAAGGATAAGAGAGACCGTATCGATTTAAGGGAGTTGCCGTTTGTCACTATCGACGGTGAAGATGCTAGGGACTTTGATGATGCGGTCTATTGCGAACAAAGGCGCACTGGTGGCTGGCGATTATACGTGGCAATTGCTGATGTTTCTCACTATGTCAAACCTGGAACTGCGTTAGATAATGAAGCAGAGAACCGTGGTACGTCAGTCTATTTTCCTGGCCATGTCATTCCTATGTTGCCTGAAGTGTTGTCCAACGGTCTTTGCTCTCTGAATCCTCATGTTGATCGGTTGGCGATGGTGTGTGAAATGACTATCAGCGCCCATGGAAAACTCAGTGATTACCAATTTTATGAAGGGGTAATTAAATCCCACGCTCGACTGACTTATACCGAAGTGGGAAACATTCTTGAGCATCCTGAAAGCACTGAGGGGCAGCAAGCGTCCAGTACGTATGCAGAGATGGTTCCCCAGCTTAATACGCTGCATAAACTGTATGACGTGCTGCATGCAGGTCGGGTAATGCGTGGTGCTATTGACTTTGATATGGTTGAAACTCGAATCGTCTTTAGCGATGAACGCAAGATTGAAAAGATTATTCCGACGAAGCGTAATGATGCCCACCGTTTGATCGAAGAATGCATGCTCTGCGCCAATGTGGCGACGGCAAAGTTTCTGGAAAAGCATGCCCTGTCGGCGCTTTATCGTATTCATGAGGGGCCGAGTACTGAGAAACTCGAAAAACTCTACAGTTTTCTGGGAGAGTTAGGGCTGTCTCTTCCGGGAAGAAGTAAGCCGGAGCCCGGTGATTATCAGCAGTTGTTGGAGCGCATTAAGGATCGTTCTGATTTCTTGGTGATCCAGACTATGCTGCTGCGTTCGTTAAGTCAGGCTGTTTATAGCCCAGATAATATTGGACATTTCGGACTGGCTTATCCAGCGTATGCACACTTTACTTCTCCGATTCGTCGTTATCCAGACTTGCTCGTACATCGTGCGATTCGGTATGTGATTCGTTCAGAGCAGAAGTCACGGCATGTACGCCGAGTGGAAGGTGCGACGCTATTAAAAAAGAGAGCCATATTTCCCTATGGAATGGCAGAGATGCTGGTGTTAGGTGAAAATTGTTCTATAGCTGAGCGGCGGGCGGATGACGCCACCCGTGACGCTATGGATTCTCTGAAATGTCAGTATATGCAGGGGCATATTGGTGAAGTCTATGATGGCCTGATCACTACGGTTACTGGGTTTGGTCTGTTTGTAGAGCTCAATGATATTTATGTAACGGGACTCGTTCATATCACTGCTTTACCGGGAGACTACTATCACTTCGAGTCTTCTCATCAGCGGTTGGTGGGTGAGCGTACTCGCATGATGTTTCGTTTGGGTGATGCGCTTAAAGTTCGAATCGTCAGAGTGGATCTTGATGAAAAGAATATTGATTTTGAGTTGGCTGATGCGCCATCCAGCAGTGGCCAAAAAGGTCGAGTGCCGGAGCGTAAGCGGCAAACGGCAAAAGAGAAGCGTCGTTCAGATAACTCTAGTGAGAAGCGTACTGATAAAAAGCCATCCCGTAGGAAGAAAGCGAAAAGCGGAAAATCTGCTGATGGTGAAAAGGTGAAGGCTGACAGCATAAAGGTGAAGACTGACAGCAAAAAGGTGAAGAAACCCGCACGAACCGATGCTCAAAAGGCCACTCAACAATCGGCGTCAAAGAAGAAGGGTACAGGTAAGCCGCCCGTTAAATCACCGAAAAAACGGCCAGCTAAAGGGTGAATGGTCGGTACTTAAACGTTCCAGTTTGTCATACAGCTAAGCCGTTGATATTGCTGAGTAAAGAGAGTCAATGTGAGTAGTAGTGAAGGTTCGTTTGGTGTACATGCGGTTCAGATGTTGCTGGAGACTCGTCCGGATCAGATCTTGGAAGTCTGGATTCAGCGAGGCAGGCGGAGTGGTCGGATTGATACGCTGATTCAGCAGGCGGAAGAAGTGGGTATTCCCATTCGCTTTGTGGATCGCGAGCGACTGGAACGCAAAGCAGACGGCAATCATCAGGGCGTGGTCGCTATGGTGCGAGAAGCCCGAGTCTATCGAGAAAATGATCTGTATGAATTGCTGGATAACCTGAATGAGCCACCTTTTCTGCTGATTCTGGACAGCATTACTGATCCGCACAATCTTGGCGCTTGCCTTCGCTCTGCTGATGCTGCCGGTGTGCATGCGGTTATTGTACCTAAGGATAATTCGGCGCCACTGAACGCCACGGTTCGTAAAATTGCCTGTGGTGCGGCGGATACCATACCACTGATAATCGTAACAAATCTGGCTCGCACTCTGCGTGAGTTAAAAGAGCGTGGTGTTTGGTTGATTGGTACTGCGGGGGAAGCCAGTAGTAGCCTATATGCAACAGACCTTATTGGATCATTGGGGTTAGTCATGGGGGCAGAAGATAAAGGTATGCGTCGGCTAACCCGAGAAAGTTGTGATGCCTTGGTTTATCTGCCAATGAGGGGGAGTGTGAGCAGCCTGAATGTCTCTGTAGCAGCGGGTGTCTCTCTTTTTGAAGCCGTACGTCAGCGTCTTGAGACTCGAACCATTAAATAATAAACCACATTTTTAACGAATAAATGTGCTTTTAATAAGCGAAGAAGAACGATGCCAGATTGATGAGGGGTCATAACAAAGGGTCACATCGTGATAGAGCGGCTCTGGTTAATAAATCGGCGTTTTCTTGGCTGGCTCTGAAGACTTAGAATGGCCGGTTTTTTCATCATGAGTCATCCGTTAACAGCGTTAATGAATGCAATTATGTCTGCAGTACCGAAACGAGACGGTCACACAAGCTGATGCGCAAGAAGCTATACATCAAAACCTATGGTTGCCAGATGAACGAGTATGACTCCGGTCGGATGGCGGATTTGCTCGGTGAAACCCATGGCCTTGAGCTAACCGAGAGTCAAGATGACGCTGATGTCCTGTTGGTGAACACCTGTTCGGTTCGAGAAAAGGCGCAGGAAAAACTGTTCCATCAGCTCGGTCGCTGGCGACACCTAAAAAAGAAGAATCCGAAAGTGGTCATCGGTGTCGGCGGTTGTGTCGCCAGCCAGGAAGGTGACGCTATTCGTCGTCGCGCACCGTATGTTGATGTGATTTTCGGGCCGCAGACTTTGCACCGTTTGCCAGAAATGATTGACGCCAGCAAGACTAGCAAAAAAGCGGTCGTGGATGTCACTTTCCCAGAAATCGAGAAATTCGACCGTTTGCCGGAACCCAGCGTGAATGGCCCAAGTGCCTTCGTCTCCGTCATGGAAGGTTGCAGTAAGTACTGTACATTCTGTATCGTGCCCTATACACGGGGTGACGAAGTCAGTCGGCCATTTGACGATGTTATTGCAGAGTGTGTTTCGCTGGCAGAGCGGGGGGTGCGTGAAATCAACTTTTTGGGTCAGAACGTCAATGCCTATCGCGGCGAAAAACATGATGGCGCAGTGGCCGATCTGACAGAATTGATCATCTATGTCGCTGCCATTAACGGCATCGGACGGATTCGTTTCACCACGTCCCATCCGGTGGAGTTCTCAGAGAACTTGATCCAGGTATACGCCGACGTACCGGAGCTGGTCAGCCACTTGCACCTGCCGGTTCAGAGCGGCTCTGACCGTATTCTTGCCTTAATGAAGCGCGGACACATGGCGCTGGAGTACAAGTCAAAAATCCGCAAGCTACGGAGTATTCGTCCTGAGTTGAGCATCTCCTCTGACTTCATCATCGGCTTCCCTGGCGAAACTGATCGGGACTTTCAGGACACTATGAAGCTGATCGCAGATGTCAATTTCGATGCGTCGTTTAGCTTTATCTACAGCAAACGCCCGGGTACACCGGCGTCAGATATGCCTGATGATGTTTCGATCGAGACAAAGAAACAGCGACTGAAGGTTTTGCAGGATCGCATTAATCAACAGACTATACAGATCAGCCGTCGTTTGGTGGAAACCATCCAGCGTATTCTGGTCACAGATTTTTCTAAGAATGATCCGGGGCAGTTGCAGGGCAGAACCGAATGCAATCGTGTGGTTAATTTTCACTGCACAGAGCCACGATTGATCGGTCACTTTGCAGAGGTATTGATTCTGAAAGCATTTCCGCACAGCCTGCGGGGAGAGCTGGTTTCTTCTGAGCTGAATCCGTGAATTTAAAAGTATCAAAAATGGTGGAGACTTTTATCCCGCAAAGTTTGTAACATGATAAATTATCATTCAAAAACTCATCCAGATGGTAAAATTTGGATAAAACCAGCTTCATCCTTGCAGGTCTTTAATAACAAGGCCTACAAGCAGATTAACCATCAATTAAGTCACGGATTCAAGTCAAAGTATTTCAAAAATGTTTTTGAAATACCAAAACCACGAAAGATCAGATAATCAATAGGTAGCGAGAGCCAATAAGAGTTTGCGTGGGAAGGCGTACGATACTAAATAGTGGGAAGAAGTCTGGATTACCAGATACGTTTTCACGATAAAAATCTCAGTCGAATTAATGTAGTTTAAGGTTTTTCACTGCTGTCTGTTGATTAAATATTGAGTCTTATCAATTTCATTTCTCGACAAGCGCCAATGCTCATTTTCTTCGGAAATAATCGCCGCGGTAGGTCATTAGTTTTTTCATTAAATCCACGTCACCATGAGTGGTATGGCTTAGTAAAATAGTCCTTATAGCGCATAATGTCAGAGTGATGCTTGCGTGGCGTAAGCGCCAATTAATCCACGTACTACCCCATTAAAATTCAAACGTCGATAATAAGTGCCTCAATCAATGGAGGCAGCCATGAGCAAGCCATCACAGCAAAAGCAATTAGCTTGTGCTCGATCAGCATGCTGATGTGCGACTATCTGATGGTCGACAGACCGTGGTTCGCAACGGTCATTTGCCCGAGCGAACTGTGCAGATTGGCATCGGGAATATTGAGGTTAAAGTAGCTAAGGTGCGCGATCGCAGCGGATCTGGAGTCAGGTTCAACAGCAATCTTCTGCCTCCTTATCTTAAGCGGGCGCACAGTGTTGAAGAGCTATTATCATGGCTGTACCTGAAAGGAGTCTCCACCGGTGACTTCCAAGAATCATTATCATCACTGCTGGGTGATCAGGCCAAAGGGCTGTCGGCCAATATGATTTACCAGCTTAAAGTTAAATGGAAGAAGGAGCACAGTCGTCGCGATCAGCTTGACCAAACTACCCTACACCGAAACGGTTGAGGAGATTGAGGCTTTGCTGGCCTGGGATATTTAAAAAATTAAATAATTTCGCGGATTTAAAAAAGGACAAGTACGTCGAAAAATGGGCGCTTACTGCGTGGCCAGTGAACTCACCACCGTTATCAAACGAGCAGTTGGCTCTCAAATTCATTCCAAGTGTGTCCGTTATTGTTGAAATCTAGGGAGTAGTTCGATATTATAAAATTTGTACAGGCGAACTGGTTTGAGTATGACTTGTATGGGATGTTAAAGAGGCTTCCTTATGCGAAAGTGGTAGAGAATTTCAAGGTATTGTTACCATAGAATATTTCAGCGACAGGTGATTTCCTGGATCTCAATAACGAGGATTAAGTGGCGCTCACCCTTGCTTTTAGCATCTAGCGATTGGTGTTTTAATGCAGTCTGAATCAATGGTCTCATTGGCCGAAATGTTCAGGTTATGAAGCACGGTTTTAATAAATATGTCTGTAATCAGATCGTCCATAAGATAGAAAGGATTGACTTATGTCTAGTTCGATTCCCTCCAATAGTCTTAACCAAAACCTTCCTTCTCTTGCGCATGAGGAATCAGCGTCAAGCGAAGGGGAGGTGGATTCTAAAAAAATGGGTTCTCATAATGTAAGTGTAAACAAAGGCCAGCCATTAACGACAATGAATCCTTTAGAGAGCATTGTTACTTCTCGTGGTCTTAAGGAGTATCATGTGGCTCATAATACTGGCCAGCCTCTTTCGTCGAGCAGTCAGCCGGAGAATAATTCTTCATATGAATCATTGTCTCCTAAAGAAAAAGAACTGTTTAGCACTCTTAGTGGTTTATATTCTACGTCGAAAGAGAATCGCAGTATCGATAATGCGATGGAAATTCTTAACAAAATAAAAACATCAATGAGTTCAGCGAAAAGCGATATAACACCTTACAATGCTTTAATCGCTGCGATAAATGGGCTTGACGTGAATCCAGGGCTGAAGGTTGAAATTTATTTAGGAAATAGCGAACAACTTATCTCGTTGATTCCTCCGGACACAGCTCTTATGGATGGGATGGATATCTATGAGGTGATCAATGAATCTATTTGTTTGTTAGGTGATCATTTAAATGATAAGTTCAAAGGATTTGATAGCAGTACGCATTCTGATGAAATTTTTAACACAGAAAGGACTTTGACTACGCTTTCGTCGGACGAGGGCGGCCATAAAAATGTGGTAGAGGATTTGATCCAAAAAGTAAAAATGAGACCTGAGACTTATGTTATTCATGGGAGAACGACGAATATCTTCGAAAGGGAAGAAAATGGAGAGCAGAAATATGAGAGTTTCAACATAAAAATATCGTCTAGAGATAACTCTGAGGATTTCAAATCATCCTTATTCTTGAAGAAGAAATACGACAAACCTGATGGTAACAACGATCTTGGTAATGATGTTAGTGGCAAGGAAAATGGCGATAAAAAATATAAAGAAAAAGAACATGGTATTAATACACATACAAAAAAACTAGCAAGTGAAATATTTAATAACAAGACAGAGAGTGTAGTAAACACCGAAACTAAGAAAACAGAAAATGTTGATGAGTCTAAAATAGCTGGTGTTCCAACGACAGGGAAGCTAGAATCTTTTTTTATTAACTATTCAAGAGTAAGAGCGATTGATCAAGCTGAAACTATACTGAAGAAAGCTCGTAGTGTGTTAGCTGCTAATCCTAATGTTCCTGGCGTTGCTATTACTTACTCCGCTAATCATGATCAAACAGAAAGAATTATTGATACTTACGAGAACGGAGACTGGAAAACAGACACAAATGGCTCGAATCAAGCTACAGTTATGTTTTATGTAGAACAGCTACTGAATGGACAATATTCAGAGATGAAACATAAATTTCGTATTGCTCCTATTTCAACAATGACAACGGATGACAAAAACGGCTACCTCTGCACAAGAAAAGAAACGGATATGGGTTTAAATTATATAAAAGATGAATTGATCGGTAAGGGGTGGCATGTGCTTGGTTGGCAAAATGAAAGCTGTAATTCTGAGAACACTTATGCCATAGGCGGTGGCGTCGCTCGTTTACTAAAAAATCAGGGGGAGTTACAATATATTCAGAAGAGACTCACCGATATGAGAAAATAGAATAATCGATAAATTCACCTTTGGTAATTCCGCAATAAAAGTTGTTTACCTTGGGTCGACAAAATGGACGTTGTCCGTAAGACTAGAAAATGACAATAAACTTCTTTATTGTCGAATTCCAGAAGCCTCTAGCCACTGATATCCATAGGGAAAATATTAATAGCCAGAACAATGTGATGGTACTTGTCCAGATGGGTCGAAGATGTGTGACGAAAGCGACAAGGCAACTATGCATGCTGATACATGGAATAAAAAACTGTGTAAAAATGAACTTTTTATACAAACAAACACCTAACAAGTATAAAGGTTAAGGTCGAATACGTGTGAAGCCTTCTATAAATATAAAACTTTTTATTTTAATGACTGGGTCATCATATAACATATTTTATTAGATATGCTTAGTGAAGCCTGTTATAGGGAAAGCTATCTTTTTTAAATTATAGAGATACTAAATTTATAAATAGAATAGTTATTTTTAAAACACTACTAGGGTGTGTTAATGATGGATATAAGTGATAATAATTTAAGCTGTAGTATTGGTGATTATAAGACACAGCAATTATGTACTGAAAGAAGGGGGTTTGTTTTTGTTAAAAGAGCTGTTTGTATTGTTTGTATAGGAACAGGTACATTTTTTTTTCCAGTAACAGGCCTGCTAGTCGGTGCTAAAAGCTTTTATAATAGCCGTAATCAAGGAATGGATCTATCCTCTAGGTTCAGAGGAGCTTTAGCAACAGCTGTGTTTCCTTTGGTAATAATGGGTCCTTTCTTGTTTTATAAACTTAGCAAAAATAATACTATTAAAGGTATGAGTATGCTTTCGAAGGAGGTTGATGGGCCTAAGACAATGATGGATTATTGCATCATAAGTATTCCTTTCTTTTCATCGTTTCTCGTTAGTCTTAATCTTATTTACCCTTCTTACCATGATGATTTACGGCATCTGTTAAAATGCGGTCCATCGTTTTTCAATAAGAATAAATTCGTCGACTATTCTATATCGATAATAATAATGTTATTCAATCTCTGTGGTGTGACATCAGAAGAGTTCGAAGATGTTGGTATGTCTTCACCCAGTTGATCATGTTTTAGCAACATGTTTGTACCGGTAATTTTCAAGATAGTTGTCGCGTTTTTAAGTGGCTTCTTTCGATTCTCATCATCTTATCCGAATTTAAGGCAATAGATCCTTCAGGGTTCCAGTTGCGAGTACAGTGGGAAAGACGGAAAACCGACAAAAATTTCTGACGCGGGTTGACACTTTAAGAATAACAGTCGAAGCGACAAGAAGGCCACTGATGATTTTTTCGTTCATATAGGTGTGATATTTATACCTTGATTTGTGACTTTAAATGTATAAAACATGGCATATATTCCTATACCGCAAGGGTTGTAAAATGAAAAATCATCATTTAAAACTCATCAAGATGCTGGATTTCTAAATAACCGGTTTCATCTTTACAAGCCTTTAAAAGTAAGGCCTACAGGCATATTAATCATCAATGAAGTTCATGGGTAAAAATTATAATCCCTGTGAAATTTTATCGAGCTGGAGTAGATGACTTTGTTTTTCATGTCTACTTTTTGAGGAAGAGTGTTTATATGTTTTGGCACAGTATTTACATGAATAATTGTAATTATTTGTGTGTGATGACATGTGGGTCTGCAATCTAATTTTAGTCGAGAATTGTTTTTGACAGATATTACAATGGAATTTGTACTCGGATTTTTTCGTATGAACAGAATTATTATGTGCTCTTAGTGTACCGGCCGTCCTAAATGAAGCTCCACACGTAAAGCATTCAAAGCTTGACGGTTTCATATAATGAACAATATTTTCATGTCGTTTTAGGTTTCGTTGATATGAGAAAGCTTTCTTGCATATAGTGCAGATGGATGGTTTTTCTTTTTTATTATTGTTTTTATGGGACGATAAAGTTTTTTCATGAGTGTTTTTTTTATTTTCATTTGAATGTACGTTGTCTGTGTGTTGTTTCAATAATGTTTTACTCATGAAATAAACATTACAAAGGTTGCAAAATTTACACATATCTTTTATGTTTTGTATTATTTCTTTTTCAGGGAGAGCAAATTTTTTTTGATAGCTTCCTCTAACCCCATACCTCTTCTTGGAATGAATAACTGTTCATTGTTGTGAATGTCTCTTGTGGCAACTAGGACGGGCTTTAGGTGACCATTAAGCATATAGATTTTTATTTTTGTATTGGAGGTGAACATCTTTAAATTATGCTTGTTTGCGGCTGATTTACTGATTCCGTAGTTAGCAAAGTATCCGCCACCTTTTCCGTTGTTAGGGTTTTTATTGCAGATAATAATGCTGTGTTGATTAATGCTTATGGTTTGGTGTATTAATGAAGTTTTTTTTATTTTGTCTTTGTCTTTAGCTGATACTTCTTTATGTGTTCCATCGAACCATGTGATGATTTCACCTCTCTTAAAAGTGTATTTGTTGACAAATATACCTCTCTGTCCATGACCTAAATAAGGAGTGTTTTTTAATGTTAGATAGTCTCCGATAGAGTGAATATATTTTACTTTGCTTTTGCATATTTTAAAATGGCGTGCTCTTTCTGTTTTTGTTTTTATTCTGCATTGCATGTCTAGTGACTTAGTGGGCTTGATACGAACATAGCGATCATTAAAATGAGAGGATGTTTCTTCACAAGACGATAACTGTTGAATATTTAAACGTGTAACGTTTGTGTTGGGTGTATCGTTTGGAATAGTGTGTATCATGCGGTTATCTTCGTTAAACTGTTAGTTAATTGATTAATGGTGTTAATGCATTCGAGTTTTTATTTTATTTTTAGTTCGATTAATTTTTACTAATGTGGAATTTTGTTATTTTTAATAATTAGAGTTGGATTAATACAATAAGTGCAATTGCCTGAAATTTTATATGTGAGTCAGATGCTGTACACTTCATATCATAGTTCCCGCACTCATAAATAGAGGTGAGGAATGAGTCTCAGTTTCAATATGAAAGTGCCGTCCTGATTAAAGGAAGATCACTCTTTTTATTAGGTTGCTATTGAATCTCGCTAAAAACGACCAGCAACGCACATGATCAACAAGATTCATCATTGCAGCCTTTATTGTGATCTGAACCGATCAATGATCAGGCGTTGATACGTTTGTATTTGATTCGACGAGGGCCTGCAGCGTCAGGACCCAGACGAGCGACACGATCCGCTTCGTACTCGGTGTAGTTGCCTTCAAAGAAGGCCGCCTTGGAGTCACCCTCGTAGGCCAAAATATGGGTGGCTACCCGATCTAGGAACCAGCGGTCGTGGGAGATCACCATCGCACAGCCTGGGAAGGCTAGCATGGCTTCTTCGAGAGCTCGCAGGGTTTCCACGTCGAGGTCGTTAGAGGGTTCGTCTAGCAGTAACACGTTGCCGCCTTCTTTCAGAGTACATGCTAACTGCAGGCGACCGCGCTCGCCCCCGGACAATTCGCCGACTCGTTTTTGTTGATCGGAACCCTTGAAGTTAAACCGGCCAAGATAGGCGCGGGAAGAGACCTCATAGTTGCCGATATTCAGGGTGTCGGAACCTTCAGACACCAGTTCCCATACGGTTTTCGTGTTGTCCATCTCGTCGCGCATCTGTTCGACGAAAGCGATCTTGACGCTTTCACCGGTTTCGATACTGCCAGAGTCTGGTTGCTCGCGACCCATGATCATTTTGAACAGAGTGGATTTCCCAGCACCGTTACCGCCGATGATGCCGACAATAGCACCTTGTGGCACGCTGAAACTCAGGTCATCAATCAGTAAACGGTCGTCAAAGCCTTTGGATACATGGTTGAATTCGATGACCTTGTCACCCAAACGCGGACCGGGTGGAATGTAGATTTCGTTGGTTTCGTTACGGTTTTGGAAGTCTTGAGACTGCATCTCCTCGAACCGAGCCAGACGGGCCTTGCTCTTGGACTGACGACCCTTAGCATTGGAACGTACCCATTCGAGCTCGTTTTTCATGGCCTTTCGATGGGCATCTTGTTGCTTCTGTTCCATCTCAAGGCGCTGTTCTTTCTGCTCCAGCCAGGAACTATAGTTACCCTCGTAAGGGATACCTTCGCCACGGTCCAGTTCCAAAATCCAGCCGGCGGCGTTGTCCAAAAAGTAGCGGTCGTGGGTGATGGCAACAACCGTGCCGGAGTATTCGCAAAGGAATCGCTCCAGCCAGGCAACAGACTCTGCATCCAAGTGGTTGGTCGGTTCGTCGAGTAGTAGCATGTCCGGTTCGGAGAGCAGCAAGCGACACAGCGCTACCCGACGACGCTCACCCCCTGAGAGGTTTTTGATAAGAGCGTCCCATTCGGGCAGGCGAAGGGCATCGGCTGCAACATCCAGCTTGCGGTCGAGGTTGTGGGCGTCGGACGCCTCAATGATATTTTCTAGACGGGCTTGTTCGGCGGCCAGTTTATCAAAATCGGCATCAGGATCAGCGTAGGCGGCGTAGACTTCATCCAGCTTTTGTTGAGCTTCTTTCAATTCACCCAGTGCTTCTTCGACCACTCCACGGACGGTCTTTTTGATATCCAGCTGAGGCTCTTGAGGCAGATAACCGACGTTGATGCCGGACTGGGCGCGGGCTTCACCGTCGAAATCGGGATCAATACCGGCCATGATGCGCAACAAGGTGGATTTGCCAGAGCCGTTGAGTCCTAGTACGCCGATCTTGGCGCCAGGGAAGAAGGAGAGGGATATGTTTTTCAATATCTGGCGCTTGGGAGGCACGATTTTGCTCACCCGATTCATGGTGTAAACGTATTGAGCCATAGTTATTTATCGCATTGATAAGGGTTGTGACATTCCTTCATGGGACGCCGGAAAGTTATCTGTATAGTATCTGCTAATTGATAAATAATACCAAATATTGTGGCAATCTAGCGGTTGAAGAGAGCATGGTGGCGTAACTCATTCTCAGGTTTTCCAGATTTTCTGTTTAAAGGTCACCGCTTTATCTTGTAAAAAACGGATCTCTGAGTGAATGTGACGAATTTCTTCCCAGTTTTTACGCGCCATTACCTGTTCTTCATCTGACATTTTTGGAATGGGTAATTTTTTGATGTCGTGGGTCTGTAGTAACGGTACCGAAGCGCCGGATCGTCGTTGTTGAAGTAACGCCTGACCCGCCGATGAGCAGAGATACTGAAAGAGCACGATAGGATCTTTTATCCATATACCTTTCTTTAGTCGTATAATTTGAAAGGATTGACTGGCAATCCAGTTGTTTCCGCAGATGGTGGGTACTAGTCCGATTTTTCCGGTTTGTCCTTTGATAACCAGCAGAATGTCGCCGGGTTTTAATCGCTGCTGTATGGCGCGTTCCAGGTGATCGGTAACGATGATTGGCTTCCCTGCTCTCTCAACAATGCCTTCCACACTGATATCAGAGACCATGACCTCCAAAAATTGATCACCGTTGACGGTATTAGATGATGTGACGGACTGACCACGAATAAGATCCGTAAGTTCTGATAAAGGTACGGTTTCCTGTAGTACAGGTTTTAATCGTGTGAGTGTCGGGTGCTTGAGGTAGCGATGAATCTGCATGTTATAATTGTTCTCTATAATCTGATTATACGACACCTGTTGTGAGTATGATGTTATTTCATGAGCTTCAATCTGCTGGTGGATAATCTCAATGTTTCGAACTGTTTTGTGCTGTGGATAAACTTGCTTGCGTTTTGTTTTAGTCCGAAAATAATCAACTGAAGCGTCGAAAATCATCATGTCATTATGGTGTTGTTGTTTATCCAGGATGATGAGGCAAGGATTATCACGGTAAGGTGTAAAGGCTGATGCAGGCAGTCGAATGATGGCTTTCACTAGACCTTCTTCAAGCAGTTGTTTTTTGAAATTCCGTTCTTTGCCTGCGGTTCTTTGCAGGACTGATTCTGTGATGACTGTAATAGTTTGTTTACGACAATGGGCTAGTAAATGACGGATATGGATAACATCGCCATACAGTGGCTGTTCAGGAAATCGACCATAGAGATCATTGATTCGCTTGACGTTGTAGCGCTGTTTTGAGGGTGGGCAAGCGAAGCAGTAGTCGAATTGTGTCAAGGTGCCTGGTTGCTGCCAGGATGGATCGAAGATCGGGTGACTGATCCGATGCTCGATGGCCAAGTCTGATAGAAGATTGGTGAGATAGGGTAGTGGATTTCCTTGCTGAAGCTCGGTATAGACATTCTGCTGTTTGTCTGCGAGGTGATGAGCAAGCGACAAAGTGCCATTAAACGGACAGTAGCAGGATGAATTCTGCTTGGGAGAGATCAGCACTGTCATTAACTCGACAATATCATCAGGCAGAGTCCAGAAAGGCGTCTGAATACCTGCACGGTTGATCAGCTGCTGTAAGGTGTGCGGTATTTCGGAGTAAATAATCAGCTCCGCACGCAACGCTTTGGTTAAATTGTTGATCAGGGTATCAACCTTGCTCTGAGGGATGCCTTGCAAGCAGTGGAAGCAAAAAATCTCCGGATAGCAGGTGGGATCACTCAGGGCTGCTAGTTGGGCGAACGTCTCCTTAATGGTTGCTGGCTGTAATTTGGTGATAGAAAGTGATGAAGGCAGTCGCTCGTGCTTCTCAAGCCAAGCCCATCCGATCAGCTGGCCCAGCAATAACAGCTGGTCGCAATACCAGATCTCATCCCTGTCGTTATCATCGATTATTCTCAATATGACGTCTGCGCTCATGAAAGGACTCCTGCCATTTTTTTTTGCACGTTCACACGGTTGACGCCTCGAGGTGGGCGCTTTCCATGGCCAGAATTTACCTCTGTTGTTTGAGGCTCTTGGAGGCCTGTTTTTGCTTCATTTCTGACTTTTTCTTGTGAGCCTGTTACTACCGTATTGATGAATAACAAAAAGGGAAAAATTATCAACGTACTATAACTTTAATCACAGGAGTATTTAAAAATCAAGAACAAAATAAAATAGTAAGCGTCTGATTAATTTAATTTCACCCTGATATTTATAATTGTATTGTTTTTTTGATGAATATTCAGAAAACCATGGAGTCGTTATGAAATCAGGGTCGACAACTACGACTATCAGGTATCAATGGTTAGTTGAAGCTGTTCGCAAGTGTCCCCATCGTTAACGCCCAACCATCTACCAGGACAAATAGCATCAGTTTAAAAGGTAGAGAGATCATCTGTGGTGACAGCATGATCATACCCATGGCCATCAACACGCTGGCGACGACTAGGTCAATCACCAGAAAAGGGATGAATAGGATGAATCCGATCTGAAACGCTGTTTTCAGTTCGCTGGTGATAAACGAAGGAACTAACACAGAAAAAGGAACGTCTTCTGGGCCATGAAGATTTTCTATACGAGCTATTGCGAGAAACTGCTCCAGATCAATCTCACGGGTATTGCTTAGCATAAAACTTTGTAGCGGTACTGCAGCCACTTGGATGGCGTCCAATAGTGATAACTCTTCCTTAAGGTAGGGCGTAACGGCAGATGTATAAATATCCTGAAACAAGGGTGTCATGATTAACAAAGTTAGCGCCAGAGCGATTCCTATCAGTACTCGGTTGGGAGGCGTCTGCTGTAGGCCCATTGCTTGGCGTAGAATCGCCAGGACGATAATAATTCGGGTAAAGCTTGTGAGCATTAATAATGCTGCTGGCAAAAAACTGATGGCCGTCATCAGCAGGAGAATTTGCAGGGTGGCGCTGTACTCTCGGTGTTCGCCGTTCTCAGTGACCGTCAGCAGAGGCATGCCATCGGGGGCTGCCCAAGTGACCAAGGGGAGTAGACTGAGGATAAGGGTGGCAAGGATATGACGCTTAGTTAGCTTCAGGTGCACGATTTTTCTCCCGATCTGGTTTTTTCCTGTGAGGGATTTATTGCGAGAGAGAAGAGGTTTGTGAAGTTTGAGGTTGCAGTCGCAGTTTCCTCGCTGGTGACGACAGGCGACTCAAAGACATGAAGGCAATTAGCTTGTTGGTTTGAAACACTGATTAATAACTGTTTTCCTTTAACGTCGATCAGGCAGAGTCTCACTTGTCCAGATATAGGTGTTGAAGAGATCACCTTCACCGGCCCTTTGTTGTTGACACCATGCAGGTTTAGTCGTTTAGCCAGGAAGCCAAATCCAACGATCATTCCCACAATCAGTAACAGGGGAAGGCCGATCTGGGCTAGGTAATCGGTAGCACTTTTTGATATCTCTGCGGCCTGTGCCATACCCGCCAGTGATAAGAGAGGCAGTGTAGACAGGTAGCGCATCTGTTTTATGACCATCAGGACAGCTCTTGCAGTCGCTCCGATTCACTAACAACGTCAATTAGTCGGATGCCGTAACGTTCATTGATAACCACCACTTCGGCAAAGGCAATCAATGTCCCATTAACCTTTACATCCAAGGGTTCCGACGCTTCCTTTTCCAGTGCGACCACTGAGCCTTTGTTTAACTTTAAAAGATCACCCAGACTGATCGTTGTGCTGCCTAGTTCCAGTGACAGAGTGACGGGGATATCTAAGAGAAGTTCTAGATTGGGACTTACATTATCCCCGGCCGTGGTATCTGTATCGCCTTGGTCACCAACTAAGTCTTCTATATTGACGGTGTCTGCCTTTGCCGCTGCGCCGGAACTATTAGGGGCCTCAGCGCCGCCATCTGTGGGTTCATCCTTGCTCTCTTCGTTGCTCTCTTCGTTGCTCATCCTTGTTTCTCACTTCTGTGTTGACGAACTGTTTAAATGGCGTCATTTATGCTATTTTGATTCTTTTTTCTTTTTTTGTTCTTTTTCCTCTGTTTGTTCTCTGTTCTCTTTTTGTTTGATGGTTTTTATGATTTTCAGTGCCATATTGTTGTCGATCGTACAGACCGAGGCTTGCAAGCAGGGTACCCCGGCTATCTTGACGATGATCTGTTTCGGTATTTCGGCCTTAATAACATCACCTGTCTGAAGTTCAAGGACTTCTTTCAACGATAATGGTACCTGGCAAAGGGTTGCGCTCATATTGACCGATGCCATCATAATATTTCTCTGTAGCGTTGTTTTCCACTGAGGGTCTTGCGTGGTGTTGTTGTGGGAATTAATCTTTTCGCGAATAGGCTCAAGAGCGTAATAGGGCAGAACAATTTCTATATGACCTTCAATATCTGAAATTACGACGGTAAAACGGCTAACAATGATCAGCTCGGAATCATTATAAAAAAAGTGCGAAACAGGTGTAGTGCTGGTATCAAGTTCTCGAATTTTGAAGGGGAGGATCGTTTCCCACACCTCCTGAAGATTTTCCAGCACAGCCTCCAGGAAACGATGTAGCATTCTTTTTTCTGTGGGCGACATTTCACGCGCCTCCTCTTGGGTGGCGGATGCGTCACCGGAACCGCCAAAGAACAGGTCAATCAATGCAGAAATCATTGAGTGATCAATTTTGACGAATCCATTGAATTTAAGTGTTGTAACTTTGAATGCGTGAAGACTAGCAGCTTCCTTGGTTTCCAGTGAATACGTGCCGAACTTCATGGATTTAACAGAATGAAACGTGACTTCGGCTTTGTGACGGAACAGATTGTAGAGACTGAAGCGTAATTGCTGAGCAAAGCGTCGATACAACAACTCTAGCATGGGCTGCATGTCTAGAATTTTGTAATCAGGATTGGTCAGATCGAAATGTTTGATATCAGAAAAATCGGATTCCGATTGAACCTTTGTTCTGGGACTGTTGATATTCCTGAGTTGCTTAAGTGCTTCCATAGACTTCGAGGTTTTCACTATCTCTCCTGTGCCTCCTGTGACGCAATGGCTCGCCTCTGTTCCCTGTAATATAACTCTTTGAATAGACCGACTATAAATGGATCATCAACAACTAGCAACATTAGCCTACCTTGCCGATAATGAGAATTTCCCTATTATCCGGTATTTCATTAAACGACAAAACCGTTAACCCATTGGTGCAGACTCTCGCATATTTTGCCAGCATGGGTCTCAGTGCCGGTGAAACAATCATGATGGGTTGACGTCCTTCAGCTTGTAATTTGAGTGTTACTTCTGGAAGGTTGGTTTGTAGTTGGGTGTTGAGATTTGGCTCCAGGGGAATGGTGTCAGGTGTATACTGTTGCGACTGTTGCGCCTGTTGCTGAGCGCTCAATAACAACTGTTCTAGCTTTTCATCCAGAGTGACGACAGGTAATTCTGAGCCGGGGCCGATAATATTTTGCACAATGCTGCGCTTTAATGCTTCTCGGACTTTACTTGCCAATAGTAGTGCATCAGTTGTTTGGTCGGCATTTTCAAGCAGTGTATTGGCAATGGTGCGTAAATCGGATATTTGAACTTTGTCCATCAACAACTCTTTGAGCACTCGTTGCAGTTGACTGATGGACAGTTTCTTTGGGGTAAGCTCTTCAGCTAATTTAGGGGATAGTAGTGTCAGTTTTTCAATCAGCTGTTCCGTTTCGTCATGCCCGAGCAGTTCATAGGCATGCTCTTCTATAATCTTGCTGATATGCGTGGTAATGACCGTGGAAGCATCAACAACGGTATAGCCGAGACTGACGCCTTGATCCTGCATTTCATTGTTGATCCATATGGCGTCAAGACCATAGGCCGGATCCTTGACCGCTTTACCTTCCAGATCACCATAAACCTCGCCAGGGTTGATTGCCATGAATAGATCTGGCTCCACTTCCCCCTGAGCGACGCTGATTCCCATCAGTGTAATGCTGTAGCTGTTCGCTTTGAGTGAGAGGTTGTCGCGAATATGAACACTGGGTATCAGAAAGCCTAGCTTACCCGAGAGGGTTTTACGGATGCCTTTAATTTGGTTGAGCATCTGTCCTCCCTGCTGTTTATCCATCATGGGAATCAGGCGATAACCGACTTCCAGCCCCAGTGGATCAATGGAGGGGACATCCTCCCAAGAGAGTGGCTTGTCAGTCGCATTCTGTGGTGAGGCTGGTTCTATTTCAGGCTTGCTGGTATCACTCTCTCCTATTAGATGTCGCTTATATAACCGATAGGCGATAGCGCCTGTTGCGAGGCCAAGACCGATAAAGGCCACATGCGGCATACCCGGCACTAAACCGATAATGACCATAATGACAGAGGTGACAATCAGAGCGCGAGGAGATTCAAATAACTGCTGACTGATCTGTTCGCCGACGTCGGCAGCCTCTGATACACGGGTAACGATGATGGCTGCTGCGATGGAAAGTAATAGAGATGGAATTTGAGCAACTAGCCCGTCACCAATGGTTAGCAGGGCAAAAATACTGAAGGCTTCCATGAAACTGAGATCATGTTTCAGAGTGCCGATTAACAATCCGCCAATAATGTTGATGGCAAGAATTAATAGGCCAGCCAAGGCGTCGCCACGGACAAATTTGCTGGCACCGTCCATGGAGCCATAAAAGTCAGCCTCACGAGTGACTAGACTGCGTCGATCCCGTGCTTGTTGCTGATCAATCAGGCCCGCATTGAGGTCAGCATCGACAGCCATCTGCTTGCCAGGTAAAGCATCCAGAGTGAATCGAGCCGATACTTCCGATATGCGTCCAGCACCTTTGGTAACAACGACAAAGTTAATGATGACCAAAATGGCAAAAATGACCATGCCAACAACGTAGTTATTGCCGACAACTACTTCACCAAATGACTGGATGACCTTTCCTGCCGCATCGCCTCCCGTGTGTCCATATAAGAGAACCACTCGTGTTGATGCGACGTTAAGTGCCAGTCGCATCAAGGTGGCAAACAGCAATACGGTTGGAAATGCAGCAAAGTCCAACGGTCTTAAGGAGTAGATACTCACCAGCAGTACGAGTAGCGATAAGGCAATGTTAAAGGTAAATAGCACATCTAGCAGGATCGGTGGCATGGGAAGAGTAATCATCGCCATCAGCACAAGTACAGATAACGGTATGGCCACTTGCGACCGACCGAGTTTGAGCAGATGCTGGAGCGATAAACCCTGATTCATGATAATGAGTCAATCCTTTAGTCGTTGTCGTCGCTGGGCTGTCCCCGCTTGGCATATTGCTGGAAATGTTCTGGTAAATCAAAGTTGTTAGGTAGGGGCGTTGGCTCTTGAGCGCGTCCGGCCTTGAATTCACGTAACCGGAAAACATAGGCGAGTATCTGGGCAACTGCGGAATATAAATCCGAAGACACTTCCTGGTTGATCTTTGTTGTATAGTAAATGACTCGGGTCAGCGTTGGTGTTTGCACCACAGGCCGTTTGTGAGCACGTGCCGCTTCGATGATCCTCATGGCGATATCATCTGCGCCCTTGGCGACGACAAACGGTGCATCAGAACGTTGTTTATCGTATTTCAAGGCAACAGCAAAGTGTGTCGGGTTGGTGATGATAACATCGGCCGTGGGAACATCCTGCATCATCCGGCGGTTTGCCACTTCTTGTTGAAGGTCACGCACTCGGCTTTTGACTTCTGGGCGCCCTTCCGTTTCCTTGTTTTCATCCTTCAGTTCTTGGCGCGTCATTTTCAGCTTTCGCTGGTGTTCTACTAATTGAAATGGCACGTCAATGAAAGCGATGATGGCCAGTGCTGATGCGTAACTGAACATGCTCCAAGTGGCGATGTTCAGGCTTTCCTTGATCGCAATAACGACCGGTTTCCTGTTCAGGGCCAGTACATCATTCGAGATGTGATTGAGAGTCAGCAGCAGAGCACTGGCTACCAAGACCACTTTTAGAACGGCTTTCACCAGCTCCACTAGAGAGCGGCGAGAGAACATGCGTTTTAGACCCTTGAAAATGCTGAGTCGTGAGATCTGTGGCTGTAGTGGCTTGGCAGATATCAGCCAACCGCCGAGCATCAAGGAGCTGCCAAAAATGGCGGCTATCATCAGGCCGAAGACGGGTAACAGGGTGACGCTAATAGCGATGAAGCTATCTTTCAGTCGAGTAGTCATTACTCCAGGTTCCAGCAGGCTGGCTCGATCCACTGAGAGGTTTTCCAAAAATATAGCCTGTAAACTTTGGCTGATCATGCCGCCGAAGCTCACCAGTGCCACGCAGCTGCCTAAAAATAGCCCAACAGTGACGAGCTCTCGTGAACGAGGTGCTTCGCCTTTATCTCGGCTATCTTGGAGCCGTTTCTCAGAGGGGTCTTCTGTGCGTTCCTGGCCGCTATTCTCATCTTCTGCCATCAGCCACCTCGAAATAGAACATCAAGGGATTCCAGCGCCTCGTTAGCCAGATCAAGGTAGAGGTGGGAGATGCCGGATATGGTGATCATCAGCACTATTATGCCGCCCAGCATGGTCATGGGAAAGCCCAGAGAGAAAATATTCAGCTGTGGTGCCGCTCGGTTCATCACGCCAAAGGCGATAGTCACTAGCAGCATGGAAGTAATGGCGGGCAAGGCAATCACTAAGGCAGCCCCTGTGGCCCAGCTTAGTTGCAAGGTCAGTGTGTGGAGATCAAGGGTGTCGGGCGTTATCGGTGCAATAGGGATGGTTTCAAAACTGTGAACCAGAATATTAACCACTATCAGGTGGCCGTTCATGGCCAAAAACATTAGGCTGGTCAGAATCTGAAACGCCTGACCGATGATCGGAATACTGATACCGTTTAATGGGTCATACATCATTGCCATGCCCAGTCCCATCTGCATGGAAATTATCTGGCCGGTCATGGCGAATATGGTGTAATAGATGTGTAGTAACATTCCGCCTATGAAACCGATTAACAATTGTTGTAGCAAAATCAATAGACTGTCACCGGACAGTGGCTCTACCTGTGGCATAGAAGCTAAGAGTGGTGCAATCAGAGCGGTAATGGAAAGCGCCAGCACAAGGCGAACTTGCATTGGCACCATGATCGAGCCGAAGAGCGGCATGATCATAAATAGAGCGCCAATACGGAATAGTGGCCAGAGGAACTGGCCAATCCATGCAGTGATTTGTGGCGTAGTCAGTTCCATATCAAAAAATCATGTCTGGAATAATGGCATAAAACCGGCGAAACAGATCCATAAATTCCCGCAACAGCCAGTGGCCACCAAAAGCCACTGTTAACAGTGTTACCAGCAAACGAGGCAGGAAACTAAGGGTCTGTTCATTAATTTGCGTCGCAGCTTGGAAAATGCTGACCGTCAGGCCAATCATCAGGCTGGGCAGAATAATGACCGAGACGAGAAGAACGACCTGGAAAAGGGCGTCCCTGAACAGATCAATCACCATTTCTGGGGTCATGTCGGTAGCATCCAGTTGCTTTCTTTAATATAAGCGAAGAGATTTTTTTAATTTCGCTTGCTGATTATGAGCGTTTTTTTGTTGCAATCCAATTGATTCAATGCAGAAAAGAGGGTTATTACATAATAATGCGTGAGTAGTGCGGTGACATAGTGCGGGTACCGTCCTCTATGTGACGTTATAAATTGCTTGTTTTAAAAGTAAAAAAGCATATTTCATTTAAGGTTTTAGGAATTTTTCCGAATAAATTAAGTGAGGGATCATAAAAAATGGTCTGAAGGAGCAGTGTTGCTTTTTTGTTAAAGCAGAACATTGGAAGTAATTCCATTATATGGAGACGTAAACAGATGAGTTTTACAGTAAATACAAACATTTATTCCATGAACGCACAGCGTAATCTGATGGCAACATCGGATGGCTTGAAGACGGCGATGCAACGTCTGTCTTCTGGATTGAAAATAAACAGTGCGGCGGACGATGCAGCGGGTCTGCAGATATCTAATCGTTTGAGTTCACAGGCTAGAGGGCTGACTGTGGGCATTGCCAACGCCAACAATGGAATCTCCCTAGCGCAGACAGCGGAAGGCGCACTGCAGGAAACTACCAACATCCTTCAACGAATTCGAGAAGTGTCTCTGCAGTCTGCCAACGGTTCTAACTCTACCGCTGACCGTGCAGCCTTGCAGAAAGAGATTTTAGCGCTACAGGCAGAGATGACTCGTATCTCTGACACCACCACCTTCGGTGGACAGACTCTGCTGGATGGCAGTTACGGTACCCAGCAGTTTCAGATCGGTGCCAATGCCGGCGAAACATTGGGTATCCGTCTGTCAGCATCGGGTGCTGCTGATATCGGCATACGTAGTATGGCTGTATTTGATATAGACGGTATTGCTGATGGTGAAACGATTTCCTTTGGTTATGACGCTGATAATACAGGTTCTATTGCAAATGAAGAGCTTTCTGTGACGTTTGCTGCCGCTACCGATACGATCGATGGCTTAGCCGATAAAATCAGAACGGCTTTGGCTTCATCGACAAGCTCAAAGGATCTGCAGGTTATTACTGAAGGTAGTAACATCGTCATTACGAGCAATACGTCTTCGGGCATACTAGCAGCGCATACAACGGCGAGTACCGGCGCTACCGAAGTTTTTTCGATTGAGAATGTATCCAAAGTGAATATTTCAACTGCCAGTGGCGCTCAGCAAGCGGTTGCTATCATTGATGCGGCGATTGCAGACGTGGATAATCAGCGAGCGGGTCTCGGTGCGGTTCAAAACCGTCTAAGCACCACAATTTCCAACCTCAGTAACATTCGTGAGAACGTTTCTGCTTCAAGAAGTCGGATCGTGGATACAGATTTCGCCGTGGAAACAGCTAATCTGGCCAAGTACCAAGTAATGCAGCAGGCAGGTACAGCGATGCTGGCTCAGGCTAACTCGCAGACAGAAAGTGTACTCTCACTGCTTCAGTAAAGTTAAATCGGTGATTTGTGCCGTCGTCTATTTCATACCAACAAAACATGTGTGGAGTAGTGGCATAAAACCGGCGAAACAGCCCCATAAATTCTCGCAACAGCGAGTGACCACCAAAAGCCACTGTTCACAGTGTCACCAGCAAGCTAAGAGTCTGTCCATTAATTTGCGTCGTAGTTTGGAAAATGCCTGAAAGAGCCTATGCCCCGTACGATATGATAGAATAGCCGTTGTTGATACAGCTTTTCTAACCTCGCAAGGAGATAGACATGAAGCATTCTAACACCATTTTTTTTACCAACGTTTAAAATTTCTTCCATGAAACAAGTTTTAAAAAACTACTGACCGGCATAATGGCGATTATCGTGTACGTAATCTCATCTGCTGGGGCCAGTTGCTCGTTATGCGGTTCTCTCAGGTAATAGGCAGAAAATCACTGCGAGATATTGATGTCAGCTTTAATAGTAAAAATGCCCATCATTCTCATCTTGGCACGAAGGTTATTAGTAGATCGTCACTCAGTGATGCCAATCACAGAATAGTAGTGTTCATTGAAATAAACGAAGGGATTTGTTTATTTCGATTGCTGATTATGAATGTCTTTTTATTGAAATTTAATTGATTCAATGCAGAAAAGAGAGTCATTACATAATAATGCATGCCATTACATCATAATGCATGAGTGTTGCGGGGCTATAATGCTTGTATCGTCATTTATATGACGTTCTAACTTGTTGTTTTTAAAATAAAAAAAACATATTCGATTTAAGATTTTTGACTGTTTTTCCGAATAGGTAAGTGACGGGTCGTAAAAAACGATTCGAGGGGGAAAACTGCTTTCTTGTTAAAGCAGACCATCGGAAGTAAGTTTATTAGATGGAGATGTACACATGGGATTTACAGTAAACACAAACGTTTATTCAATGAATGCACAGCGTAACCTGATGGCAACATCGGATGGCTTGAAGACGGCGATGCAACGTCTGTCTTCTGGATTGAAAATAAACAGTGCAGCGGATGATGCAGCGGGTCTGCAGATATCCAATCGTTTGAGCTCACAGTCTAGGGGGCTGACTGTGGCTATTTCTAACGCCAACAATGGGATATCCCTGGCGCAGACAGCGGAAGGCGCACTGCAAGAAACTACCAACATCCTTCAACGGATTCGAGAAGTGGCTCTGCAATCAGCCAACGGTTCTAACTCTACCGCTGACCGTTCAGCTTTGCAGAAAGAGGTTCAAGCACTACAGGCAGAGATGACTCGTATCTCTGACACCACCACCTTCGGTGGACAGATTCTGATGGATGGCAGTTACGGTACCCAGCAGTTTCAGATCGGTGCCAATGCCGGCGAAACATTGGGTATCAGTCTGTCAGCATCGGGTGCTGCTGATATCGGCATACGTAGTATGGCTGTATTTAATGTAGACGGTATTGCTGATGGTGAAACGATTGCCTTTGGTCATGACGCTGATAATACAGGTTCTATTGCAAATGAAGAGATTTCTGTGACTTTTTCTGCCGCTACCGATACGATCGATAGCTTAGCCGATAAAATCAGAACGGCTTTGGCTTCATCGACAAGCTCAAAGGATCTGCAGGTTATTACTGAAGGTAGTAACATCGTCATTACGAGCAATACGTCTTCGGGCATACTAGCAGCGCATGCAACGGCGAGTACCGGCGCTACCGAAGTCTTTTCGGTTGAGAACGTATCCAAAGTGGATATCTCAACTGCCAGTGGCGCTCAGCAAGCGGTTGCTATCGTTGATGCGGCGATTGCAGACGTGGATGACCAGCGAGCGGATCTCGGTGCGGTTCAAAACCGTCTAAGCACCACAATTTCCAACCTCAGCAACATTCGTGAGAACGTTTCTGCTTCAAAAAGCCGAATCGTGGATACGGATTTCGCCGTGGAAACAGCTAATTTGGCCAAGTACCAAGTAATGCAGCAAGCAGGTACAGCGATGTTGGCTCAGGCTAACTCACAGACACAAAGTGTACTCTCCCTGCTTCAGTAAATCACAATCTGGTCGACAACACTATAGGCAGGGGGGATTCTCTCTTGCCTATAGTTTTTTTATCAGTGCAGTATTTAAGAAGTTAGAGGTTTAAAGAAAGTCATGCTTACCCTTAATGGTATTAATTCAGGCCTGGATACCAAGGCGTTGATCGACTCGCTGGTACAGGTTCAGCGAATACCGAAAGAGTCCTCACTTCAGCGCCAGAAAAATGTTGATACTTTTGAGTTATCGGCTCTAGGGCAGTTACAGGGCGCCCTCAATTCCTTTGATGACGTTATCTCAGATCTTTCGGATGGCAGTGCACTGGTTAAACGTCGAGCAACAGTTAGTGATTTAGATGTTCTGACTGTCACACCTTCCGCATCATCCTCTACCGGCAACTATACCTTCACCGTTTCTGCACTGGCCACTAACCATCAGATGGCAACCGCAGATTTCAATAGTACAGATACCTTTGGAACCGGAACGTTAAAACTTTCCGTTGGTGGAGAGGACCTTGATCTGACTCTGGACAGTAGTAACAACACGCTGACGGGAATTCGTGATGCTATTAATGATGCTGAAAATAATCCCGGTATTAGAGCCGCATTTATTAATAACGGTGGCCAAAAAAGACTTCTGATTACGGGAGATAACACCGGTGTGGCCAATACCGTGACAATCGATATTACCGGTCTGACAATCGGTGGCGGTGATCAAACGATAACCGCAGGAATCAGCGATTTGCAGGCCGCCGCAGACGCAGAAGTCACCTTGGGCGACCCTGCCAACCCGAACAGTATCCAGATTACTCATGGCGATAACACGATTGAAGATTTTATCGATGGTGTGACTCTTGATCTGAAATCCGTCAGCGCGACACCGGTATCGGTGACTGTTTTTCAAGATGAGTCTGCAGCCTCAAATTCGATACGACGGTTTGTCGCTGCGTACAATGATCTCGTCACTACTCGAAACAGTGTGACCAATTTCTCCGAAGGAGGCGGCGCATCAGCGTTGCACGGCGACTCCCAGACTCGGATTTTATCCAGCTTAATGCGCAATGCTGTGGGGGACTCTTATACCGTGGGTTCCGAAAGTTTGAGCCTTTCTCAAATGGGAATCTTCACCAGTAGTACCGGCGCCCTTGAGATAGATGAAAGCAAATTCAAAGCAGGCGTCACTAACCATTACAGCAAGTTGGAGAGCTTTTTCTCTGGAGACGATGGATTGATGTCGACTCTGTCGGAAAAACTGAAGAGCTATGACAGCTCATCTGGTCTGATCAAGACGCGTATGGATCGCCTGCAGGATGGCCTGCTGGATATCGATGCCGAGACTCTGAAATTAGATGCCCAGATGGAACAGGTTCGCAGTTACTGGGTATCTCAGTTCCAAACCATGGAAGAGGTGATGGGACAATTCAATAGTTCAGCGTCTTATCTGACGCAGGCACTGCGCAGCTTGTCGAATAACAACGACAATTAACGCAGAATAATAAATTGGTTTCAACAAATTAGGAGGCTTGTATGCCGACCGATACGGTAGGACTAGGCGCATACCGCACCACCCAGAACCAGGCGCAGGCCCTGACGGCTGATCCACACCGTTTGATCCAGTTGTTGTTTGGCAATCTAATGATGACGTTGCAGAAAGCCAAGGGTTTTCTGCAAAGAAATCAGATTGGAGATAAAGGCAAGGCCGTGACCCATGCCATCGATATTCTGCTGGCCCTAGACGAAGCCATTGATGAAGAGAGGGGCGGCGAAATAGCGAGTAACCTCCGGGCGCTCTACAACTACTGCATCAGACAGTTGATGGCTGCCAATCATGAGTCTTCTCTGGAAAAACTGGAAGAAGTCCAGCGGCTGATGCTGGAGATCAAGACGGCTTGGGACTCCATTGAGGGCAAAAGCGATGACAGCAAGGCAGCAACTGCCCAGTGAAACAGCGTTGGCGCAGGCATTGCTGGCGGTCAGTGAAAAGCTGAGGCAGGCATTGACAGCGGCGGACTGGATGACTTTGAAACAGATTGAGCCTCGTGCAAGAGCACTGGCTGAGAAGGGCTTGTCAGGCGGCTGTCCGTCTGACGAGGTGCTTGCAGCGTTGCGTACGCTGGAGCAGTTATACCGAAAGATTGTGTCAGAAGGTGTCGCTGAGCGAGAGCGAGCGAGAAAAAAGTTGTGCGGTATCCAGGATAAGCATACGGCGATATCGTCGTATCAGACGACCTGGAATATGTAATTAGTAAACGTTAGGTTTGAGCTATCATGGAAGGTTCGACAGTTATTACGGACAGTAGTCTTCTTCCGAGTACTATGCCTGTTACCACGCCACTGCAGCCGCAGTCAGCACCGACGACAGAGGCAGGTTCGGTAGATCCTGGACAGAAGCAAGCCTTTGCTGAGCTGTTTAGCGAAATGCTATCGGCAGAAGTATCTACAGCACCCAGTGAGTTGGATTTGGTGCAGTCTCTTGTGGAGGTGGCTCCGTTAGAGAGTGGGCTGCCAGCAGAACAGCCTGTTTTGACAACTGTATTGGAGCCGTGGCTGAACCCAACGGCTGACCTTGAATCGGCTCTTCTCCCCAGCCTGCTAACGCCTGAAACGGTTACTGACAGTGAGTTTTCAGACTTACCAACAAAGGCATTGACTGATCCGGCCAGCATTCTGCCAGCCATCATATCGAAGGTTCTTTCTGAGCAGGCTGTTCCGGCTAAGGAGATGACCAGTGCGCTACAAACGCTGAAAGCTGGAACGTATGCTGATAATGTCATGGCGGAAAAGGCTCTGGTGCTACCTGCCGTCATACCGTTGAAGCTGACGTCACAAGTCAGCCAGCCAGATATAGAGCCTGCGGTAGCAAAAACAGAGCAAGGCTCACAGCCATTACAGCCATCACAGACATCATTGCTATCACTATCAGAACCACCTCGCATAATGCCTTCTGTACCGGCACATGATGGGACAGGAGCGCTTCCAACGGTTGAATTAGCATCGGTACCCGATGCCCAGTTACAGGCTCGTTCTATTGAAGTGCAGCCCATGGGACTCTCAGTTTATGAGCGATCAGTCTCAGTCTCAGTCACAGAAACTCCTGCTGCGTCCATGATTGAAAAGCCAGTTGTCGCTAGAACCGTGTTGGATCCTGCCAGTCTTAGTCAGCTAGGGGATCGGGTCATGGTCATGATTAACCGAGATCTCCAAGAGGCTCATATCCGTATGGATCCACCGGGGTTGGGGCATCTTAAGATTGCACTGGCGATTGATGGAGATCAGGTTTCTGTGCAGTTTACTGCCAGCCAGCATGGCCTGCGAGAATTAATTATCCAGCAGACGGAACGGTTGCGTCAATACCTTGAAGAACAACAGCTAAACCTAGTCAGCGTGGATGTCGCAACCGATCAGGGGCGTGATCCACAGCACGCTGCAGATGAGCATGCACAGACGACTTCAGCTTCATTTTTGTCTGCCGATGTTTCAAGTGATAAAAGAATGTTACCTGCTGCCATGCAGCAGCATTCCGCTGGAATTTTGGATATCTATGCCTGAAAGCCTGTTAAATATTGGTTAGAGGTAATGCTTTAGGAGAGCTATTCATGAGTGAAGAGAATGCAGAGAAGGAACAAAAAGGTTCCGGTAAATCGACCAACATTCTGTTGATTATCTTAATTGTGCTGCTCGTGTTGGGTTTGGGCGGCGGTGGTGCAGCGGTATTTTTCATGATGCAGAAAGGTGGCGCTGAAGAGAAGCCAGCGGAAGTCGTGGAGCCGGCTCCCGCCAAACCTATTTTTTATCCACTGAGTCCGTTTGTTTTGTCGCTAACTGGGGATCGCCGAGCTCGATATATGCAAATTGAGTTGTCGATCAAAATTAAGAGTGAGCTATCTCGGGATACTTTGGCCGATTACAGTCCGATGATTCGACATCGATTTATCGAGATTCTTAGCGGTTTGCCATATGTCGATGTTATCCAGCCTGAAGCGCCAGACCAAATTCGTGAGCGTGCGTTGAAAAGTCTGATGGATTTGTTTGAGGAAGAAGGCGTCAAAGATTCAGGTGTCGATGACATCATGATAACTAATCTGGTGATTCAGTAGTGGAGCAAGGACGCTACAGTGAGCAAAAGATGGCGGTACATCTGCTATGAAAAAACAGGATCAACCGAACGCTGTCAGGAACTACCAAAATATTCAGGAATCAGGTGTCAACGAGCTGGTTCGCAAGCATATGGGACTGGTCAGAAAGATTGCGTACCACTTAGTGGGATCACTGGGACATCGCACACCAGTGGAAGATCTGATTCAGTCTGGAGTGGTGGGGCTTCTGGAAGCGGCTGGGCGATATGATCAGGGCAATAACGTGGCGTTTGAATATTTTGCTCGTCCACGGATACGGGGGGCCATGGTCGATTTGGTTCGTGAAGGCGACTGGCGTCCTCGCCGGATTCGTGAAGAAAGTCAGAAGATTGCCCGAGCTATTACTGTGGTTGAGGCGCGGCTAGGGCATCCGGCAACCGATCGGGATATTGCCCAAGAGCTGGATCTGGGGCTTCGGGAATATCAGCAGATGCTGATAAACACGCATAGCGCTCGGTTATTGAGTCTGGATGCCTTGGAAGAGAGTGGTGAGCAAGGTAAAGAAGATGAGCCTGTTGACACGAATTTTTTCAAAGCGCGTTGTGGTCAGGCACTATCCGATGCGATCGACAAGATATCGGAACGTGAACAGCAGTTATTGAATCTGTATTACGTACACGAAATGAACATGAAAGAGATTGCACTGATTTTGGAAGTAACAGAATCCAGAGTCTGCCAGTTGCATAGACAGGGTGTATTGAAACTAAGAAGCTATATGGAAACATAACGGAGTAACTGATTGTATGTCAAAAATTGTTGGGCTACTAATGGTAATTTTATCGGTCGGGGGTGGTTATGTATTATCCCACGGCCATCTGATAGCGCTTTGGCAGCCTTATGAGGTTCTGATCATCATGGGGGCAGCGTTCGGTGCTTTTGTAGTGGGTAATCCCATGCATGTAGTCAAGGATACTATACGACACTCTAAGTATGTTTTCACCGGATCCGGTTATAACTCTGAATTGTTCATGAACCTGCTGCATCTTATGCATGATTTGTTCAAAACCGCCCGTAAGCCTGGTGGCAAGAAAATATTGGAAGAGCATATTGAGGATCCGGAACAGAGTGCCTTGTTTTCAAAATTTCCGACAGTTCAGGGTAAGCATGCGCTGGTTAGCTTTATCTGTGACTTCTCACGACTGTCACTGGTCGATAATCTGGAGCCCCATGATTTTGATGCATTAATGGATGAATCCATTAAGACGGCTTCTGATGAAGCTGATCATCCAGGGCATGCACTGCATGAAATGGCTGAATCGCTCCCTGGGTTCGGGATTGTGGCGGCAGTGCTGGGAATAGTTATTACCATGGGTTCATTGGACGGTCCGGCTGAAGCGATCGGTGCTCACATCGCGGCTGCTCTGGTGGGAACTTTCATGGGGGTACTGTTCGGTTACGGGTTTGTGGGGCCTATTTCCAAGGCCATCGGCTATTCCGTCAGTTATGAGGTGAAGGCGATGGAGTGTATCAAAATTTGCCTGAGTAGTTATCGTAATGGTATGCCGCCGGTGCTGGCGGTCGATGCCGGCCGAGGCACTCTATTTCACGATATCAAACCCACTTTTGTTGACATGGAAAAAGTGGTTAATGAACAGAGCGATTGATAAAGGAGCCGTCGTTCGTGGCATCATCAAAGGGAAAGGTTGTTATCATCAAGAAGGTGGTTGGTGGAGCTGGTCCACCTCACGGTGGCTCTTGGAAAGTGGCAATAGCGGATTTGGCTCTGGCGTTGATGGCGCTGTTTATGGTGCTCTGGCTACTTAGTGTGACCGACGATGAGCAATTGGAAAATATTACGGCTTACTTCAAAGATCCTGGTGCATTCCAGCACGCAGGCTCACCTCACCCGATAAAACTTGACGGCTCTGCCAATGTGTCCGAGGAGATCAGTCGTCAAGGACCCAGTCTTCAGGGTAGGGCAGGTCCCGAGATTATTGGTGATACCCAGCCAATGCCCAAGGGGGAGAGGTTGAGTTACGATGATGTCATGGGGGATCTTAGAATGCTGCTCGGTAGTGAGAAAACTCAATACCAGATGGAAGACTCTCTGTATATGGAAATCCTGCCTCAGGGATTACGGCTGGTGATACTGGACTTTGAAGACAAGCATATGTTTCGGCGTGGGAGCAGTCGTCTTACCCCGTTTTATGAAGATCTGCTCATGGTGATGGCGAAGGTCATTGCCAAGAATGGTAGCACGATTATGGTCAGTGGTCACACGGATGCTTCGTCCTTTTCCGAAAATAATTTCTACAGTAACTGGAAGCTGTCTGGGGCGCGGGCACAGGTTGCGCAGAGAACTCTGGCCTATGGCGGGGTTCCGGATGAACGTTTCTTGATGGTGTCAGCGTTGTCAGATCATATGCCGATTGATCCGAGTGTTCCAGAGTCACCTTCCAATCGCCGAATTGAGATTCTGCTGCTCAAAGCGGAAACCGTCGAGAAGCTGCGTGGTCTGTTCTATCCCATTGATGAGAATGGCGAGAAAAAGGAGTCTGCTTTGTCGCAGAAGACACTCGATGTTATTGTTGAAAAGACGGAAGAAAATCATCTACCGGAAGTGTTGCGCCCCCCCCTCCATTGATGATGTTAAACCTAGTCATAATCCCTCATTACGGGATTACGGTTGTTACTCTGCCGGATCCCAGAATCTTTGCTTTTACGACTTTACCGGATGAGTTATTTTTGATCTGAATGCTCTCATTGATTGCACCACTTTCCAGTGCCTGTCCTGTCATAGTTACGGTCACTCCGCTGTGTCCAGCTTCTATAACAACCGTATCATGTTTTTTGATGATCTGTGGTTGTTCGATCATGTTTGACCGGATGATCTGTGCCGGGCTTATTCGGCGGCTGGCCATCTTCCCCGTGATCGCATGTATCTCCGTAAAATAGCGACCTCGTATGTGTTTCAGGTTAACCAGATTGATCGTTAGATCATTGGCCTGAATAATCTGCTCTCTGTCAATGGTGCGGGCGCTTTTGATGATAGGTAGCTCAATGTGAACATTCGCTTTGACATGGATCGACCAGCGCGGCTTCTGGCAGACCGCCTTAACTGTAAAGTTTCCTAACAGTAGGCGATTTTGTCCGGGAATAATAATGTCGGGAGTATGCTCACAGGGTGGGAGTGTTTTTACCGGTGGTATGACAGTGACTTGATGAATACTGCTTACTGGGTCTTTGATATAGATTGATGTTTTTTGCAGAATGATTTCTGTTGCTGCGGTCACGATCTGCTCCGTTGGATCGGTGCTGGATGGAAGGCTGTCGTCAGCGTGTGCAGCAATGCTTGATATCAGCGAGAGTATTGTTATCACTGGCAGCATCGTCACAAATATTTTCATTCTTTGCCCATTGAATCGGTTGTGTCCGGAATCTATTTTCCGCTTTATCGGATCATGCGGAAAATAGATTCCGCATGATCCAGCCCTTCCTATCAAGATACCTCACGACCGGTTATCTGCAAGTCCGAATAATTTTAAATAGGAATTGCTCTGAGACGGGTGTTGGTGGCGTCTGTCGGAGAAAGTTTGGTGTGGGGTCTTTGGAGAAATCAAATCTGGCATGGTTCTGGCATGTAGTTACGTAGACAACCGTTATCACCCTAGCAGACAGGATGTCATTATGGGGATTGATTTTGAACAAGTGCTTGGTATTCACCCTAAAGCCCTGCAATTCAGAGTACAGCGAAGCACCGTATTGGCCAGTAACTTGGCCAATGTGGATACTCCAAACTTTAAAGCGAAGGATACGATATTTTCATTCGATCATACGTTGGAGAATATCATGTCGATGCAACCGACGGATAATCGCCATATGGCTTTGCTTGGGCAGTCAGCTACGGGGAAGACGCAATACCGTATTCCCAATCAGCAGGGAACGTCTGGCAATACAGTCGAACTCGGCGTTGAGCAGGCGGCGTTTTCCAGGAATACGTTGGATTTTCAGACCAGCGTCACTTTTCTCAATATGAAATTCAAAGGGCTCGACAGAGCGATCAACGGGCGCTAACAGGGAGGTCAAGGTCAGGTATGTCGCTGAGTGATATTTTTACCATTGCCGGATCGGCTGCTACGGCGCAGACCATTCGACTCAATACGATAGCCAGTAATATGGCTAATGCGGAAAGCGCTGGGACTACAGCAGGCGATGCTTACAAAGCACGCAAACCCGTATTTTCGTTGGTCTTTGATGATCAACTCCGTTCGATGGATGCTTCGAGTTCATCGATCGGCAAGGTGATGGTCAGTGAAATTATGGAAATCGCAGCATCGAATGAAGACCGTCGTTATATGCCGGATCATCCTTTATCCGATGTGGATGGATATGTGTTTTTCCCAAAAGTCAACATGATCGGTGAAATGGCTGACATGATGTCAGCATCGCGCAGTTACCAGAGCAGTGTCGAGCTAATGTCGACCGCCAAGAAAATGCAGCAGCGGCTGCTGGCGCTGGGACAATAAGGAGGTCGTCATGGCACTAGATATTACCGGGCTAGCAGGTAGCCCATCCTCTTCAGGTACTAAGGGCGTTAGCGGTACAGCTGGCGCTAGCCAAATGGGTCAAGAAGAGTTCATGCAGATGTTGCTGGCGGAGATCAATAATCAGGATCCTCTGAATCCTCAGAGCAGCAGTGATTTTGTTGCACAGTTGGCCCAGATTACCAGCGTGGACAATCTGAGCAACCTCAACAGCCAGATTGCCGGCCTAGTCAGCTCGATGCAGTATTCGCAGGCGATGCAGGCAACCGACCTAGTCGGTAAAACGGTAACAGTCTCTGCCAATATTATGGAACTTGAAAGCAGCGGCACCATAGCGGGTGAAGTGCGGATGCCGGGGTCTGCCGAAAATGTCCAGATGTTTATTCATAATGCCCAAGGAGATGTGGTGAAAACTATGGATCTTGGCGCACAGGTCTCAGGCAGTGTGCCATTCACAACGGATGACCTGCCGGAAGGTGTGTATTCAGTGTCTGCTATAGCAGTGAACGGGACAACAGAGCAGTCCGTTCCCGTCGCTTTGAATGCGAAAGTGAATAGCGTGGTGATACCCGGTGGTGGAAAGGATATAGAGCTTAACCTTGCGGGTATTGGGGCAATTCCCGTCTCGCAGATTAGCAAAATACAGTGATAACGAGTAAGGGAAACTGCAGTAGCAGTATTTATTAGTAACGTTAAAGAAGGAGGTACGCCATGTCATTCGGCATTGGTTTGAGCGGTATGAAAGCAGCAAAGCAGGACCTTGATGTGGTCAGTAATAATATTGCCAACTCAAATACGATAGGGTTCAAGGGATCACGGACAGAGTTTTCGGATGTCTATGCCTCCTCGTTGAGTGGCGGTAGCGCCGGTACGGTCAATGGCTCTGGTGTGAAGGTAGCGGCTATCAAGCAGAGTTTTCAGGAAGGTAGCCTCAGTTATACCAATGGGGCTCTGGATATGGCGATATCGGGGAATGGCTTTTTTGTTGTGAACGACAATGGTTCAAACCTGTACAGTCGTGCGGGTTATTTTGAGATGAATAGTGATAATTATATTGTCGACAATATGGGCAACCGGTTGCAGGGTTTCGCTGCAGATGCTGCTGGTAACATATTGTCCGGGAGTATGAAAGATCTTCAGATAAGTCAGGCCGATATGCCGGCCAAGGTCACAACGAGCCTAGAAGGTGTCATTAATCTGGACGCCCGTAGTGTAGTCCCTTCGGTTACCACTTTTAATTCATCTGATCCCACTAGTTATAACACCACCATGGCATTTAATATCTATGACAGCGTCGGTAAGCCCCACTCGGTAGGTCTGTATTTTTCTAAAGATCAGACACTCCCTAATCAGTGGGACATTCATTATCAAGTGGATGGCGCGGATCTTACCAGCACATCGGTAATAAACTTTGAAAGTAATGGTCAGGTATCTGCGGGTAATGGCGCTTATACACTGAACATTCCAGCGGCATCGATAGGTGGTGGTGTCGATCCGATAAGCATTGAATTGGATCTTACCGGTGCGTCACAGCTGGGTATCGTTTCGTCGGTTAATCAGGCGACTCAGGACGGCTATCCTCCGGGAAAAATGACAGGACTCCAGATCGGTGACGGGGGAGCTGTTCTGGCCAATTACTCTAATGGTCAGACGCTGAGTCGGGGAAAAATTGTTCTCGCAGAATTTGTCAACAACCAGGGCTTGGAGCCGATTGGAGACAGTTTGTGGCGAGCAGGTAGTAATTCTGGTGCACCTAATTTTGGTTTAGCTGGAAGTGGAACACTGGGTGTTCTGGAAGCGGGCGCTTTGGAATTATCCAATGTTGACCTGTCGATTGAATTAGTGCAACTCATAGAAGCTCAGCGTAACTATCAATCTAACGCCAAGACCATTGAAACATCTAGCAGTCTGACTCAGACACTGATGAATATCGTCTGATGAATACCATCTGATGATGGGGTAGGCAGGAGAGAGTGACATGGATAAGTCTTTATACATCGCTTTTTCAGGTGTGACTCGGGCCATGAAGGCGCAGCAGGTGCATGCCAACAATCTGGCTAACCTGAACAGTCGAGGGTTTCGTAAAGACTTTGTCCATTCCATAGCTGCGCCGCTTCAAGGGGATGGACATCATAGTCGAGTGATGACCGTAGCAACGGGCACCAGCAGCGCCATGGGTTCAGGGACTGCTATTCATACTGGGCGTAACCTTGATCTTGCGATTGCGGATGAAGGTTGGATGGTCGTTCAAGATGACGATGGGAAGGACGCTTATACCCGAGCAGGTCATTTAAGTTTTGATGAGAAAGGCAAGCTGATAACCAGTAGTGGTCGTCTGATTGTCGGCAATGGTGGCGATATCACTATTCCAGCACACCGTCACCTTGAGATTGGCGGTGATGGAATGGTCTCTGTTATACCGACCGGCATTGGGAGGAGTACGCCGGTGGTGATAGGTCAGATTAAGCTTGTCAATCCAGATCCCAAAGAGATTATCAAGGGAGAGGACGGTCTGTTTCGACGCATTGACGGAACGGAGGAGGATAAGGATGCCTCCGTTACTGTCAAGACTGGTTATCTGGAAAGCAGCAATGTCAATGCGGTTGAGGAAATGATTCAGTTCATGAACCTGTCACGGCAGTTTGAGCTTCAGTTCAAGGTGATGAAGGCAGCGGAAACGCTGGCAGCCAGTGGCGACCAGTTGCTTCGCATGGAATAACAGGGAGGTACATAGACGATGAATCCGGCTTTATGGATCAGTAAAACTGGCTTAGCGGCTCAGGATCGCCAAATGGCGACGATTTCTAACAATCTCGCTAACGTCAGCACCGTTGGTTTCAAACGTGACCGGGTCAGTTTTGAAGACCTTTTCTATAACATTGAAAAACAGCCTGGAGCGTTAGCGGATCAGCAACACATTCTCCCTTCCGGAATGCAGATAGGTACGGGTGTTCGGGTCACGGGCACTCAAAAAATATTCACCAATGGGGATTTCCAGACGACCGAGCAAGCACTGGACATGGCGGTGGTTGGTCGTGGTTTTTTCCAAGTCTCTATGGGGGATGGGTCACAGGCCTATACCCGTAACGGACAGTTTCACATGAATGATGAGGGTATGATTGTGACCGCTAACGGTCTGCCCCTAGAGCCAGGTATACAAATTCCCAATGATGCAACATCTATTACTGTCAGCGACGATGGCACTGTGAGTGCTGCCGTGCCAGGTGTCATCGGGCCGGTTGATCTCGGACAGATTCCATTGATTACGTTCGTCAACCCAGCCGGCCTTCAGGCAAAAGGTGGCAATATGTATATTGAAACCGATGCTAGTGGCGCACCGGCAGAGAATCTGTCGGGTGCTACGGGTGTTGGAAAAATCTCGCAGTTTACTCTGGAAATGTCCAACGTTAGTGCAGTTGAAGAACTGGTCAACATGATTTCGGTGCAGCGTGCTTATGAGATGAATTCCAAGGTCATTTCTGCTGTCGATCAGATGATGCAATTTGCCAATCAGTCGTTGGGCTAATTATGAGAATTGATATTTATTGTTTGATGTTTATTGGTTTGGTGGCATTAGTCGGTTGTTCCACGGCTCCCCAGCAGAAAATACTGAGAGATTTACCGAAGGCGAAACAGGCTGTGGTACAGAAATCAAAGCAGCCAGTCGTCAATAGGTCTGTTGAGCATAACGGCAGTCTGTTTAGCAAAGGCGATTCTATGCAATTGTTTTCTGATCGCAGAGCTTACCGTACTGGGGATATTCTCACGATAAAATTGGAAGGTGGTACTCGGATGACCAAGGATTCCAATACGACTATGGACAAGCGAGGAACTATCAGCGTGGCGGACCCCGTCATCTTTGGTCAAAAGGGGGCTGATTGGTTGGGTGGCAAGCATTCACTGGCATTCAATGTTGCGCCTAACAGAAATTTTACCGGTAATTCGGAGCTATCCAGGGGCTACAGTATTCAAAGTGGTTATGTCACCGTTCAGGTGATGGATGTCATGAGTAGTGGTGCGTTGCGGGTTGAAGGTGAGAAATGGCTGAAACTGAATAATGAAGCTGAATTTGTTCGTTTGAGTGGTCTGGTTAGACCAGAAGATATTGATACCAATAATGAGGTGTCATCGCGGCGTTTGGCGGAGGCAAGAATCACGTATTCAGGGGTTGGGTACGAGGAGAGTGTTCACGAGCCAGGATGGTTGATGAAGATATTAAACAGTCCATTTTTTCCGTTTTAGGCTAAGGAGTTGTTATAGACATGGATGTATTAAAACGACAAACGACGTTGTTGTTGAGGCTGTTCTTATTGTTCTTATTGCTGACTTCGGTATCGGTAAAAGCTGAGCGTCTATTGGATCTTGTCGATGTTCAGGGTGTGCGTAATAACCCGTTGATTGGTTATGGGTTGGTGGTAGGGCTCAGTGGCACCGGTGATAAATCGTCTGAATTTACTGATCAGTCCCTGAAAAATTTATTACGGAAGTTCGGGATTGCGCAATCAGGGGCTGATTTCAAATCCAAGAATATTGCTGCTGTTTCAGTCCACGCTACGCTAACGCCATTCGTACGACCTGGGCAGCATATCGATATCAGCGTTTCTTCTATTGGAGATTCCAAGAGTCTCAATGGCGGTACGTTGTTGATGACGAGACTGAAGGGGATTGATGGTGAAGTTTACGCTATTGCCCAGGGCGATCTTGTGCTTGATGGCGCAAGTGCTAGCATCGGAGGCACTAGTGTGAAAATCAATACTTTGACTGTTGCTCGCATTCCTAGTGGTGCGATTGTTGAGCGCGGCGTGCCGAGCAGTTTTACTACCAATCGGGAAATTGTTTTGAATCTGCGTGAACCTGGATTCAGCACAGCTCGTCAGATCGTTCAAGCAGTGAATCACAAGTTTGGTCCAGATGTAGCAATGGCTCGTGACGGTACGTCCATTGTGGTTGCCGCACCTTTGAACAGTAGCAAGCGTGTGACGTTTATGTCGGTGTTGGAAAATCTGAATATTAATGCAGCTGCACCGCCGGCTCGAGTGATCTTCAACTCCCGTACCGGCACGGTGGTTATTGGACAGCATGTCACGGTACGGCCGGCGGCGGTCAGTCATGGCAGCCTGATTGTCACGATCACTGAGGGGGCCGAAGTCAGTCAGCCTAACGAGGACTCATACGGTGAAACTATAACGATACCGAAAAATGAAGTGACTATTGAGCGGGAAGGAGCGCTGTTCAAGATGCCAGAATCAACATCCTTGCAGGATATTATTTCGGCCATCAATAGTGTCGGTGCATCCCCTGCGGATTTGATGTCGATTCTGCAGGCCTTGAAACAGGCCGGTGCGCTAAAAGCAGAGTTTATTGTCATATGAGGCTCAAGAATGAATATTGATAGCTCAAGCATGGTGTCAGGCGCCGATGTACTGACCTATAAAAACAAACCTAAAACCATGGAGCAGGCGACGAAGGCGTTTGAGTCGTTGTTTATCAATATGATGCTCAAGAGTGCCAGAGCAGCCAATGAAACACTGGTTGGCGAGGATGATCTGATGGGCGGTTCCGATATGTCGACGTTTTACTCGCTGATGGACAGCCGTCTTGCGTCAGAGATGAGCAATACTGGCTCCTTTGGTCTTGCTGATGTGATGATGCGTCAGTTCGGCTATGAGCAGGATTCGGGTGTGGATGGCGATCATCGGAAAGGCGCCCTGCTTGATCAATCGATCTAATTTGGGTGTGGTAAGGGAATACAATAATGAGTTTGCTGGAAATTGGTAAAAGCGGGATCATGGCCTCCCAAAAAATGATGGAGACCAGTGCTCACAATGTCACTAATGTTAATACGCCGGGTTTTACGCGTCAGGATGTACGGCTTTATAATGCGCCAAGCAGTGCTACTGGGAATGGTGTGACGACAGGTAGTGTCCGCCGGATTAATAATGAATTTCTTACCTCTCAAATTCGAGACACCTTTACTTTACATAGCCAGAAGGCCACCGCGGCCGGTTATATGTCTTCACTGGACAGCTACCTAGGTAATGAAGGTTCCGTGGTCACGGAAGGCCTAGGAAAGTTCTTTTCAGCTGTTAATGCTGCGACGGTTGATCCGCTTTCGTCAGTAGTACGCCAAAATATTATCAGTGAAGCAGGCTCACTGTCACAGCAATTTCACTCCGTGACTGAACAGCTAGAGCAGCAGTCCAGCCTGTTGAAGGAGCAGATGGTAGCGGCTATTCAGCAAGCCAACTCTCTGATTGCCGGTATTTCCGAGTACAACCAAAGCATCAGAGCTGCTTCGAGTACGAGTGGTGAACCTAATGATCTATTGGATTTACGGGATAATGCACTGCAGGAGTTAGCGGGCCTGATAGGTATTACTGTACTGAATCAGGGGAATGGCATGGCCAGTGTGTATACAAACTTGGGCCATCCGCTGATATTGGACACTCAGTACAACACTCTAAAGGCGATTGATGATCCGCTGGATCCCAATATGGTGGGTATTGGGCTGGATAATTCGACTTCTGTTGTGCCTATGTCGGGCAATATGGGTGGCACCATCGGCGGTTTTCAGGAGTTTCAGAGTAGTGTGTTAAGTGTGTCACTTAATGAAATCGGTCGGGTGGCGATGGTATTTTCGGATCAGATAAACCAACTTCTCTCGACTGGATTCGATATTGGCGATCGACAAGGTTGGCCATCGAGTCAGATGATGTCGGATGTCAATTGGCAATCGGCGATGGATCGCGTGGTGTCGTCTAATGTAAATACCGGTTCTGCGCAGTTCGGGGTTAACGTCGTCAACCAGGCCAGCATGGTTATGGGTGGTGAATATGTGATGAGTGTCGTTGGTGGGAATTATGACATTGTACGCAGTGCCGATAGCGTCAGCGTAGCCAGTGGTACGGTTGCTTCGTTGTCTTCGGCGAAACCTTCTTTTGATGGTATGGAGATGACGTTGTTTACTGATGCTTCCAGCATTCAAAATGGTGATGTTTACACCGTGGAGTTTCCACTCAGTGGTATTCCGGCATCTGAGCGGATACAGGTGGCTAGCAGTGTGCCTGGGAGTGATGCCGCTATGCTGTTGTCCGTACAGGATTCTACACAGGTGACGAGCAGCGATTATGAATTGCGTATTGCGGATAATGGTGGTACATCAGAATACCGTATTACCCGTAAGTCCGATGGGCATGAGGTCGGTTCTGGTGCTGTGCCAACGACTACACCACCGGGTGCTATCCTTGCTGATTTTGATGGGCTCCAGCTGACGATTAATGGTGGCACTCTTAATAATGGTGAGATTTATCTCCTGCAGCCCACTCGGCGAGCGGGAGAGGAAATTCGTGTCGTCAATGACAACCCTTCACAACTGGCGTTTTCTGGTATGGCATTAGCACCCGGTGACAATACGGTCGCTAAACAGCTGACTGATTTGCAGGCCAGTGATGTTGTCGGTGGCGAATTCAGCCTAGTTGAGGGTTATACCCGGCTGGTGGGGCAGGTGGCTGTCCAGACATTTCAAACCAAGATGTCGATGGAGACTAGCCATTCCCTGTTGATTAAAGCGCAGGCAGAAAGAAATAGTGTTAGTGGCGTCAATCTGGATGAAGAAGCCATGATTTTGGTGAGTGCTGAGCAAGTATATTCCGCCAGTGCTCAGGTGATTGCATCAGCGCAGCGGGTGTTCAATTCCCTGCTGAGTCTGCTGTAACAAGGAGGTAATACCATGCGTGTGAGCACAGCACAGATTAGTAACATGATGGTTTCTTCTATGCAACAGCAGGGGGGCGAACTGGCCAAAACCTATGCTGACATTACATCAGGTAAGCGGTTGCGGCAGCCTTCTGATGATGCTCTGGATACTGTACAGATAATGCAACTAAACAAAGAATTGTCCTTTCTTGAACAGTACAATGACAACATTGATGCCTTGGATAATGTGTTAAGGCAGGAGGAAACCCTGCTCACCAATATGGTCAATACTCTTCAGGGTATACGTGAAACCATCTTATCGGCTGGTAATGTAGCCTTAGGGGTGGATGGCTTGAAGTCCATGTCTGGCGTGATTGAGAAACAGGCGGATGCATTGCTCAGTTTGGTTAATTACCAGCGAGCCGATGGGCAGTACTTTTTTTCAGGCTTGAAGACTCAGACGGCACCGGTAGTCGAGACCACTACGCCGGGGGTGTATGTATACCAGGGTTCGGAAGATAAAAAACAGGTGTCAGTTAGCGGTTCGACGGATATTTCGGCCAATGACCCAGGGTCTGACATCTTTTTCGGCAGCGGGGTTCATGCAGTTACTGTGGTAGGAACGGCCACTTTGAAAGATACGAGCATTCTTGATCTGCAGACATTTAGTGCTTACGACAATGTTGTTGTGGAAAATGTTGCTGGTACATGGACAACAACGGCTACCCCCAAGGGTGGTGGGCCGGCAGTTTTGCTACCAACGGTTGTCACGGGCGATGAGCTGACGATTGCCGGCGTGGTCTCGACCACAATAGATGGCGCAACCGCTGTAGGTGACCGTTTTACGTTAAAATCCGTTGATACTTTTACTGCACTGGCGAACTTTGCTTCAGCGATCACCAGTGGGGGAGACTTTGTACAGGGAGACGTGCTGGGAGACATGCTCAATACGATTGATAACACGATCGCCAAGACAGGGCAGGTTCAGACACGAGTTGGCGGGCGTCTGAATACCATATCATTGATTGGCAACAGCCATGCGGATGTCATATTGATGAACCAGACACTGCGCTCAGGCTTGGAAGATCTGGATTATGCCGAAGCGATCTCTCGGTTCAATTTGCAGCAGACAGCATTGAGCGCCGCACAGCAGACTTTTGTCAAGATTCAGAAGATGTCGCTGTTCGATTATTTGCGTTGATTAGCTTTGGCAGACTGTTGAATATCTGCCAGAAAAGCAGCGAGACAACGTGAGGTTAAATGTAGGCAGATTAAAGATTTACAGATAATTACCGATTGCTAAGTCTGCATTGTCAGAAATAAGAGTTCGTTATGTCCAAAATAAGTAGGGTGAACAAACAGAGCCTAAGCGGTCGTGTATCGGGTTCAACGGCTTCTAATTCTAAGCCAGTGACTGCCCCTTCGGGCATTACTGGTACGGATCGGCTGGAGCTGAGTGACCAAGCTCGGTCGCTCAGCCTTTTGGAGGATGAGGCAGAGCAATTTCCAGTGATTGATATGGTGCGCGTGGAAGCGTTGCGCGAGGCCATTAAGTCGGGGAATATGCCTGTGAACAGAGAGCTGCTGGCCAAAAAGATCCAGCAGTTTGAAAATTTTCTTGAGGATATTGAGTGATGACAGCATTGACGGATTCATCTGTAAGCATTATGACAGCTTTTCGTCAGACGAATGGGCTGTTGATCCAGATGGAGCAACTGTTGGAGCGGCAGTATAGTTACTTGCTGTCGCGGGATATGATTTCGCTGGAGCAGGAATGTCGTCGGCTGACGGAGTTGCTTGAAGAGTTGGGAGTCGATGCGGCTCAACGTAACCAGACACTCACCTCTCGCGGTTTGACGCTGGATGGAGTAGGCATGGAGCAACTGCTTACCGGATTATCTGCCGACTGTCAGGACGAGGGACGGCAGCTGTGGATCGCGATTCGCAAGCGCATGGTGAACTGTCGTGATATGAATCAGATGAATGGTCGCCTGCAGCGGCGGTTGAAATCTGCCAATACTCGGTTGGCTGAGCTATTTTGGGGTTACGCTGTCGCTAATCCATCGTACAACCAGGGCGGTCAGCTTGAGCGCCCCAGCTCTCTTAGAAACATCGGTCGAGTTTAATCAGGCATCCTGACGCTGATTAATATATTGCCGTACTGCATGGTCATCAAGCATCCTTTGTTCAAGTTTGATGAGTTTCAGACGGTTTTTTTGCTGCATCTTTTCTAATAGTTTTTCCATGGCTTTCAGTTTTCGGTGTTCACCGGCGGCCTGCAGGCTCAGCTGGTTATATTCGTTTTCATTCTGGCTGACTCGTTGTTGTTGAAGATCAAACACTTTCTGTAAAAGGCTTCGAAAGTTAACTAAGTTGATGATGGATATAGACGTTACTTGGGTATTCGTTTCTATCTTATATTCGTTGATGGCATGTTGCAGGTATGTTAGTTGCTCACGCTGCTGATTGAGGCTTTGTTCGGACTGAAACGCCTTTTTCATGGCATCACGATGGCGTTGTTGCTGAATGTCGAGACATTTCTTGAACAGATGAATGGATGTACTCATGCGACCTCCGTATCCTTACCTGAGATGGGTGCTGACGTGGCACTGCCTTGCCAGAGTGAGTAGAGCTGCTGTATACAACTGGCATGATCAACCCGTTCATACATGCCTTGTTTGAGGTAGCCCTGCATCATTGGGTAGAGCTGAATGGCACGATCCAGTTCTGGATCAGCACCCCGCTGATAGGCTCCGATGGCTACCATGTCCCGGAACTGGTGATAGCGAGAGTAGTAATGGCGAAAGGCCTGAGCCGCTTTTTGATGGGTTTCATCGGTAATTTGCGGCATGGCTCGGCTAATGGACGAGCCAATGTCGATAGCGGGGTAGTGGCCGCTGTCTGCCAGTTCCCGACTCAGAACGATATGACCATCTAGAATGGAGCGTGCTGCGTCAACAATGGGGTCCTGCTGGTCATCACCTTCTGCGAGGACGGTATAGAACGCTGTGATGGAGCCGCTACCATGAGCTCCGTTCCCTGCTCTCTCCACCAATTTTGGAATCTGGCTGAACACGGATGGCGTGTAGCCACGGGTGGCTGGAGGCTCTCCGACAGATAAAGCAATTTCTCGTTGAGCCTGAGCGTAGCGGGTCAGGGAGTCCATCAGCAGCAGAACGTCTTTGCCACTATCTCGATAATACTCTGCTATTCGGTGACAGAGTAAAGCAGCTCGTAGGCGCATGACGGGAGATTCATCGGCAGGGGCGGCGATGACCACGGTTTTAGCTAATCCTTCTGGCCCTAGGGTGTGTTCAATGAACTCCTTCACCTCACGGCCTCGTTCACCGATCATGCCGACGACGGTGATATCGGCGGTGGTGTTACGGGTCATCATGCTCAACAGGATGCTTTTACCGACACCACTGCCAGCCATAAGGCCGATACGCTGACCTTTGCCGACGCTTAACAGGCCGTTGATAGGACGTACGCCGACATCTAGGGGTTCAGTGATGGGCTTGCGATGTAGCGGATTGATGGGCGTGCTGTGCAGATTGATAAAGTCATCAGCTCGGATATTACCCAGATTATCCAGTGGTTCAGCCAGTCCGTTGATGACTCGACCAAGAAAACGGGTGCCCACAGGGATCATTGTGTCATGTCCTAGGGGTAATACTCGGTCACCTGGCTGCAAGCTGGTGGTATGGCTCAGTGACATCAGGAAGTGAATCGAACCATTGAATCCCACAACCTCAGCTTCCATGTGGCGCTGTTCGCGGCGTGATTCAATTCGGCAGCGATCTCCCACCGCCAGTTGACAGCCGGAGGCTTCGAGCAATAGACCCGTCATACGGGTAAGCCTGCCGTAGATGCGTGCAGTGGGTAGCGCTTTTATTCTGTCCGCTAAGGATAATGTGGTATCGTATTTCTTGGAAGCTGTCATGAAAATCGCTCCTCGATTTCATCTGGCATGTAGAGTTTGACCATGTCTAGACAATCCTGAATACGTTGTTCAACGTTGGTCTCCGCTTCCATCTCTCCATTTTCTATTCGGCAGTTGCCTGACTCTATTTCAGAGGCTGCAAAAATGTCCCATTGTTCACGAAGCTCAGGCTTGAACTGTAGCAGGCGCTCGGAATCGACTGGGTTCAGGTAAATCTTGAAAGTGCCGTTGTTGGATGGCAGGCTTTGCAAGGTGTTACGAACCACACGATAGATCTGATCTGGACGGTTTTTGGGTTCACTGCAGATAATCTGACGAACAATGGTTTCCACCAGTGTTGAGAGCCATTGGCCCATTTCATCCCGACGATTTTCATAGAGATGGCGTACCTGAGTCAGAAGGCTGTTTAGTTGAAGAGTCAGAGCATTGAGTTCCTGCTCATGGTTGACGAGTGATTCCTGGTAAGCCTGCTCGCGACCACTGGTTATGCCTTCCTGCATACCCTTTTCAAAGCCTTCTTGGCGGCCTTCCGAAAGGCCCTCTGCCCGACCTTCTTCAAGTCCCTGTTTCTTTCCCTGTTCTAGGCCGTCTTTCTGTGCTTGCTCCATTCCTTGGTGATAACCCTCTGCAAATCCCTGAGCACTGTTAGCCTTGATATAGGCACTGTTCTGATCGGTGAGCGTATTAACATCGGGATGCTTTGTGTCGGTTTCCAGCGGATGGTGCACGACACGCGACGGCGTCATTTCCTGATTGCCGGTGTTAATCTCCAAGGCACCCTGTTGAGTCGGACGACGAAATGCCGGAAAGCTGACTCGCTGACACTCTGCAACTTTTGAGCGAATAACACGACTTGAATGTTTCATATTGCTATCCTTGCGTTTGTTGCGTGTTATTCAATCATCTCTTCATCTCTGAAGTTCAGCTCGATTTCACCTTCATCGGCTAGCTTTCTGGCAGTGTCGAGCATCTCTTTACGCGCGGCTTGAACTTGACTGGCTCTGACACTGCCTAGGTTATCAATGTCGTCCTGCAGGTATTTGGCGGAACTCTTGGCCATGTTGCCCATGACCATATTCATTAGCTCGTCCGACGAACCTTTCAGTGCCATGACGAGCACTTCCTGAGATACTTCGGCAACAATGCGGTTAATGGCTTCATCATTGACCTTGGCGAGATTGTCAAAAACAAACATATGGTTTTCGAGTTCTTCGGCCAGTTTTTCATCCTGTTTCTTGAAGTGTTCAATAAGTCCCTTGGTCTGTTCATCATTCATTCGATTCATGATGTCGGCGACCTGACGCATGCCGCTGATGGCGGTGTTATGACCTGAGTTCAGTTCGACCATGTTGTCATCGAACATGGCGTTTAGTTCTTGAATGATGGCCGGATGTAATTCCTCCAGCTTGGCGAGGCGGGCCAATAGATCGTTGTGGCAGTGTTGAGGTAAGCGTTTGAGGACTTCTGACGCCTGTTTCGGATCCAGATTGGCTAGTAGAACAGCCTGTAGCTGAGGATGCTCATTGGCGATCAGCTCCGCAATTGTTGAAGAACCCATCCACTTGATCATCTCCATACCGTTGCCACTCTCTTCATGGCCAAAGATGGATTCCATCATCTTGTTCGCATCTTTTTCGCCCATGGCCAGCTGTAGGCTTTTCTCCAGATACTGTTTGGTACCGCCGATGAAGCCTGCTTCATAACGATACTCATGAAAAAACTGGCTCAGAATGCCCTGAACCTCATCCCGTCGAAGAGGTGGCATGGTCGCCATGGCCGTGGTGATCTGACGAACTTCTTGCTTGCTCAGATTTTTGAAGACATGAGCCGCACCTTTTTCACCAAGGCTTAGCAGCAGAATGGCGACATTTCTGGCGGTCTGGCTTATTTTATTGTTGTCGTTACTCATGATTCTGCATTCATCCACATTTTAACGACCTGCGCCACTCGCTCCGGCTCCTTGTAAGCCAGTTTTCTGGCGCTGACCAGTTGGGTTTCAAAGTCAGCTACCTCGGGAGGTAGCAGCGAAAGTGATTCATCAGAGAACATTCCCAGGTCTGGATGCGCTGACTTGAAGGCAGCCGCAGTTTCGGAAGCAGCTTCATCTACCGTTAGTGGCAAAGAATCTGCTGGGGCGACAATACGTTGAATCAGAGGACGTAGCAGAAACATGATGACCGCAAGGCTGAGGATGCAGCCGATCAAATAGCGAAAGTAGTAAAGGATCTGGGGTGATTCCCACCAGGGGATAGTGTCCTCATTAGTGAAATCATTGGCGACGAAATTGGCGGTATGAATACTAATCTGATCATTACGGGCTTCAGTAAATCCGATGGCATCACGCACCAGTTGCTGCAGATCTTCCATCTTTACGTTACCGCTTGCCATAGCGCTTTCATTCAAAATAACGGCGATACTTAGACGGTTGACGTTGCCCAGTTGTCGGGTCTCGTGCTTTACGGTTCGGTCCAGCTCGTAGTTACGGGTACGGACAATCTCTTTTTGACCGGATTGATTGGAGTGTTCATCTTCGGTCGATGGCGGCACATTAGTTAAAGTGCCTGGCATGCCGCCCCCGCTGGCGGAGTCACTACGTTCGCTGGAGTGTTCACTCCGGACGGATTTTTTCTTAGGGGAGTACTCTTCCGAGGTCTGCTCAATACGGTTTAAATTGACATCGGCTGCTATTTCTACGCGAAAATTGCCGTAGCCTACGATCGGCTCCAGCAGTGCGCTGACTCGGTTTTCATAGGTTTTCTCCAGCTTGTTGATATACTCCAGTTGACGCTCGGCCAGCTCCAGACCATTGCCACTCCTGGATATTTCCCGAGATAGAAGAGTACCGTTTTGATCGACAATGGCGATCGCGTTATTAGTCATTCCAGGCACACTGCCGGCGACAAGGTTGACGATTGATTCCACCTGGGATTTTTTGAGGGTCTGCCCAGGAACCATGTCGACGAATATCGAAGCACTCGGTTTTTCAGCTTTTCGAACAAAAGCACTTTTTCGAGGCATGGCAAGATGAACGCGGGCGTTACGCACCGGTCTGAGACTGATTATGGTGCGTGCCAGTTCGCCTTCTAGCCCTCGACGGTAACGGACGTTTTCCAAAAACTGACTAGTTCCAAGTGGCTGCTCTTTGTCCAGTACCTCCATCCCTTCCGGGCTGTTTGGTTTGATGCCCGATGCAGCTAGTTGCATCCTTGCTTCTGGTAAACGAGTGGCGTCGATCAGCACCTGACCAGTGGTGGGATGCATCCGATAGGCGATGTCGGACTGCCTTAGTGTGTCAGTCACACTGCCGATATCGTAGATTTCCTGGCTGCCATATAGCGGCTGATAATCCTTATCGTTCGACCAGATGACAAGGACAATGGATAGTGCAAGAGCTCCCGCCGAGCTGATCAGCATCAGACCCTGGTATTTTGGGTTTTCTCTGATCATGGAGCTGACATTGCTGAGTATCTGTTGCCAGCGGCTCAGGTTGTCGTTCGGTGATGACTTTTTGGATTTTTCGTCGGCCATGATGTCTTATCCAGAGTTTTCTGTTAGATTTGCATCCGCATGACTTCTTCGTAGGCAGTAATCACCTTATTTCGAACCTGCATCAGCGCCTGGAACGACAGGGTCGCCTTTTGGCTAGCTATCATTGCCCCTACCAGATCGGTACTGGCGCCGGTTTCAATGGCTTGCATCCGGGAGTTGGCGTGTTGCTGCATGCCATTGACGTTGTCGAGCGCCTGCTTGAGTAGGGAGCTGAACGAAGCCTGCTCATCGCTGTGACCAAAACGATTCAAGTCAATGGAGCTATTCGGGCCGAGATTAATCGGTTTTCCTAGTGTGAATAGAGTTTGTTCATCGCCAATGGGTTTGATCATCTTCATTCTCCTTCTTGTCTGGGTTATTCTGTGGTTTGCGGTTCAGCAATCAGTGCGTCAATATCTAGTCCTTGGCGGCGAATATCAGCCAGTTTGTTACGTAGTGTTCGGGTAGTAATGTCCAGCGTTTTCGCTGTTCGTGTGCGATTTCCTTGGTGTCGTCGTAATGTGTTGATAATGTGTTCTTGCTCCAGTATCCGGTTGCGCTTATGTAGCTTGTTTGAATGCAGGGGAAAGTCTGTCTTTTCGTGAGTGACAGCTATCTGCGGCAACATCAGTGCTTCAGGAAAAATGATATTGCCGGTAGTGAGCACCAATGCTCGTTGTATCACGTTATCAAGCTCCCTGGCATTGCCTGGCCAGTCATGGTTGAGCAGTGCAGTTTCTGCTTCGAGACTGAACTGAAGACTCTGGTCAGTGCATCTCAGGAAGTGACGGGCAAGAGGCAATATATCGTCAAGGCGTTCTCGTAATGGTTGGCAGTGGAGCGGAAAGACATTTAACCGATAAAACAGGTCTTCACGGAAGTGTCCGTCGTTGACACGTTGGACTAAATTTTGATTGGTGGCGGCAATAATCCGAATATTGAGACGGATGGTCCGGTGACTACCGATCCGTTCTACCTCCCGTTCCTGCAATACGCGTAACAGCTTGGCTTGCAATGGTGCGGCGATTTCACCAATTTCATCCAGAAATAATGTACCTTCATTGGCTAGTTCAAACTTACCGGGTCGACCGGTATAGGCGCCTGTGAATGCGCCTTTGACATAGCCGAATAATTCTGATTCCAACAGAGTTTCCGGTATTGCGGCGCAGTTGATGGCAATGAAGGCCTGTGCCTGACGCGGAGAGTGTCGGTGAACATAACGGGCCAGAATCTCCTTGCCGGTACCGCTATCGCCAGTGATTAGTACTGTTGTGTTGGTGTTGGCTACCTGTTTGGCCATGGCGAGAAGTGACTGGCTGGCTGATGACACAGTGATGGGATCATTGTCGTCCTGATCGATCGGAGGTTGACGCTCAAGGAGCGCTGTTAATCGATCAATTGTGATATTGCCGACGATAAAGTCACTGGCGCCAGCATGAATGGCAGCAACTGCATCCTCAATGCAGGCATCAGGTGAGGCAATAATCAAGGGTTGAGTTGGGTTCTGCCGACCGACCTGCTGGATAAATTCGAGGGTGGACGCATCGGGAAGATGATCGCTGGCGATGATCAGCGTTATAGGTTTTTGTGCAATAACATCAATAGCAGCAGCGCAATTATTCACTTTTTCCAGTGTGAACGGCAACGATGCCAGCTGTTGACTGACAGGCGAGTCAAGCCCTGTTTTTCCTACCATGAGGACGCTGTATTTAGTCATTTCCGTATGCAACTAGTCATTTCCGTATGCCACTCGCTGAATATAAAATTCAGTATTTATATTGGTATCCATTCCAGTTGTTCATAATTTTGAAAGCTTCAATAAGATAACGAAATATGAAACGTTTCCAACTATGAACAATAGAAATATAGAGCATAGAGAGGTAAAATTCGTCAAGTTTAATAGACTTTTTTATTATATCTTATTGGGTTTTTATAGCTAAGTTGTTCTGTTAGCTTTTGATGGGCTTATGGGTTGAGGCATTGAAGGCATTTTTCGGGTTTATTGGTGATGATTAGTTGCATTGGAATTCGCTCTTTCTTTGAGTCAGGTAGGCCGCAATAGGTTCGAATTAGGTCGACGTTTGTGATTTTGTGTCTTTTTTAACCTTTTGTAGACTTTTCCCAGCGTTGCCCTGCTGGTTGATGGTCAACAAAATAAAAACTGGCACTGGGCGTATATAATTCGGTGCTGGACTGTTCGATTTTGAATTTCACAAAACGTATTCAAGAGATGAAAAGTATGATCATCTAATGTTAAATGAAATCCCTTTAAAATAAGAGTGTCAGGGTGAAAATATCGTTATGAATTCACGGATGACGGTATGTAAAAGATGAACTAACTATAGGGATGGAGCAGACTGTCTGGCTGATTAATTGTAAAATGTTAGTCTTTTTTTGAACTTTTTATATGATGTGTAATCCAAACGGTTTATGAATACTTGTTAAATTAATGTACAAATTAGGATGTAAAATTACATGTTACCAAATCAATCCAATAATGCTGTTTATGGTCAGTCGACGGCCGGTCATTTTCCTGATCAATCATGGGTATCGCAGATTTCTGTTGCTTCAAAAGCGGAACTCGCAACGTTGTTGCGAACAAAATGTATGAAAGTGAGTCAGCTTCAGGCAATTAAAAATAGGTCAGGCATCCAATGGGGTCCTCGAGAGTTATTTCGGATTACATATAGGATTGCTATGTTAACGGAAAGAGGATTAGAGCAAGAAAGCGAGATCCTCTCTCTTTTCCCGCAGGGGGACCGTCAGTATACCGATATTAATGCTGAAAGAGATGTTCGTTCAGTTGCCACTCAGCCTCCTTTAGTGAGTACCATCCAATCTGCAGACAGACGTGCTGAAGAAAGTGAATTGCAAGCTTTTTATGGTCAGGGAGGCAGCCTAACTCAGACTTTGTCAGAGGCTAATCCAGACCAAAGTAGTGCTTGTGCTGCTAGGATGGATAGCCATGAGCCTGTCATAATTGATGCAGCAAGTATCTTGCCGCAACCAAGACAAACTTTGCCTCAATGGGCACTGGATCTCATAGCAAATATATGCAATAAATCAGAAAAGATGATTCATGATGAAATATACTTTGGTAATTTTGAGGCAATATATAACCTTCTTGATTATCAACCGATGCGTCTTGAGCACTTAGAAGCTATATTGAATAGGGCTCAAAAGTTCAGACTAAATGGCCAGAGAATACGGACCTTAGAAAAAAGAATTGCTTGCGTTAATGCGGGTGCTGTAGAAACAAGTACACCTTTTTTAAGATTTCGCTATTATACGCTGATTGAGAATGGTGCTAACTTAGAAGAATTTAATAATTTATTAATGAGTTTTGCTGGTTCTATACAAAATAATCATCATTCTTATGGAGGAAGTGGCGTCTGTAATGACGACAGTATACCCCAATTTATTCTTGATGAAAGTCGTAGAGTATTTGATGAAGAGCAAGAATCAAGAATATTTTCCAGCAGAAATAGTGAGAAGGAATATCGCGCTACTCTTGCTGTCAGCTGTTCGGAATTCTGGAAGAATGAATTGACAAATGCTTTAGCCGAAAGAGAGGAAAAAAAGAATAAAGAGGCATGTCAAACTGTTCTTGATACAGAACGTTATATACAGGAAACGCCAGAAAATTCAGCCGAAAGAAGCGACGCATATCAATCAGAAACAACAGAATTTGAAAGAATTACTGAAGAAACAAAAAAGGAGAACGAAGGAAGTGAAGAGAAAATAAAATGTATAGTCTGTTCTAAGGAAAATAGGAAAAAAGTTAATGTAGCTAATGTGATGTATGCTCATAAAAAAGGGGTGTGTGTAGGTGGAGCGCAGAATCGGTTGATTCATTGTGAGGATCATGCTCTTAAAGAGAGTGATGAGTGCCCTTTATGTCGCGATAAAATTCAATTTGTAATGCGAGTCTATTTCTTGGAATCTCTAAAACCCTTAGGAAATTTGCAATAATGGCCACCTGACATTTTTTGAGTCGAGCGCCATGCAATCGGCGCTGGCTGGAATGAGGTCGTATCGTCTTAATCTATCGATCACGTGGATTATTTTGGTATATGTGACTTCACCGCTGTTGTTTTGTCTATTTTCTGTTTATTGTCTTTATAAAGTCGAATTTCTACACGACGATTCTTGGCTCGCCCTTCATGGGTATTGTTGGATCTGGCTGGGTAACGATCACCATGATACCGTGTGGTGATCATGGTGCTGGATATTCCGCGTTGGATCAGTATCTTGCGAATCGCTTCCGCACGCTTCATGGATAAGGTCAGGTTGTTCAGTGACTCCCCGATACCGTCGGTATGCCCGTCAATATCAATACGATTAATGTGTGGGTCAGCCAGAATGTAAGTGGTAATGTTATGAAGTGTTCGATTAATGGTCTCATGAGATTGCTGTTTGCCGGAATTGTAATAGATGATCGTATGCTGAATTTGGCGAAAATTGACGGGAAGCAGGTGTTTTAGGCATTCGCTGAACTGACCGATTACATCGGTAAGGCCGATCGATGAGAGTGTCACCCTATGCCGTAGCTTGGTATCGGCTAGGATGTCCAGTCGCCCCCAGAAGCCATTGTTCATTTTGTTCAGTAGCTCGGTGGCGCCGCTGTCATAGCGGTAAAGCTGATGCTGAATGGGGCCGTTGCCATGTTTGATATTCGTACCGAGAGAGTGCCATGGGGCGGGGATTGAATAAATATTGATGGTGTTGACGTGCTTTTTTAGTACTTGGGATTCGACTTTTAACATCAAGGGCAGACCCGCTTCATAGATAAAGGTGGCGGAGCCAAAACGAGGAATGGGTTGGGCTATAGAGCAAGCGAAAATCGACCCATCAAATTGCCAGATGGTATCATCCATGGGTGTCGAATAACTGCCGGCTTTGGCGCACAGGGCAACCAGGCTGCTGATCATCGCTAGGAAAACTACGTTACTACACTTCATATCCTTATGAATCCAGCTTACTTCTACTGATTCTGTCCTTTTAGTTTAGTAAAAAAACATGCGTACAACGGAGTGCAGGTAAATTGATTGTCTGTTACTGAGCAAAAAGGCGTCCGATTACCTGAATGACAGAGTTTTTGGATGACCGTGACAAAATCAAACTTATCGCCCAAGACGTGATGGTGTGTTCGACTGACGTATCGTCTTTTAGCCAGCTACGGTGTCCCAGAAGTGTTACTGGATTGTGTCGGCGCTGGGTCAGGATGCCCGCGTTGACCAGGTCGACGATGACGCGCTCCTGGAAACATTATATGGAGGTGTCAATATTCCGTTCGGCCTATGGATCGAGTATCGTTGATATGGAGTGTACCATGACTGATCGCCTCATGGATGAGGCTTTGCAGCTGAATATAGAATGGAGTACTAGGACAGACCATTTCTAGCGATTTAGGGTATCATCCTGATAATGTAAGCAAAAAGTATGCTGTCTGCCTAAATATGTAAAAAATAACGTCGCTATTTACGAGATTATAGCTATATTTTGTCGTCATTGATGAATCGACATTGTGAAGTCAGTGTATTCGGTTTTTCTGTTCTGATAATATCATTATTTTCTTACTGGTATTGCGTGTGATCTGTATTGAGTAGTGGCACTTTAAAAAAACGGATTTTGACATATGCTGTTGGCTCACTTTTTTAGTCCGTCTGTTCGCTAGCTCAGCCAGCTGACAGGTATCTTTTGTGTGGAGTTGAATGTAATGGCCATCATTAAAGGGATTCAAGCTCGGGAGATCATTGATTCTCGCGGCAACCCCACCATTGAGGCAGACGTGATTCTCGAATCAGGTGTCATTGGGCGGGCCTGTGCGCCCTCTGGCGCATCCACTGGTTCTCGTGAAGCTCTTGAGTTGCGTGATGGTGATAAGAGTCGCTATCTGGGTAAAGGCGTTCTGACTGCTGTTGGTCATGTGAACGGTTCGATCCGTGAGGCTCTGCTGGGTAAGGATGCGTTAGATCAGCGAGCCGTTGACAACCTGATGATTGAGCTGGATGGTACCGAGAACAAAAAAAAACTCGGCGCCAATGCTATTCTGGCGGTCTCTCTGGCGGTTGCCAAGGCGGCAGCAACAGATCAGGGTATTCCCTTGTATCGGCATATTGCTGACTTGAACGGCACTCCCGGTAAGTTCTCCATGCCTGTGCCGATGATGAACATCCTCAATGGTGGTGAGCATGCTGATAATAATGTGGATATTCAGGAGTTCATGGTGCAGCCGATTGGTGCGAATTCCTTTGCCGAAGCGCTGCGCATGGGTGCGGAAATCTTCCATAACCTGAAGAAAGTCCTGTCTGCCAAGGGGTTGAGCACTTCTGTGGGTGACGAGGGTGGGTTTGCCCCGAACTTGGCATCCAATGCTGATGCGCTGGCTATTATTGGAGAGGCGGTTGATGCTGCAGGCTATCAGCTGGGTCGGGGTAAGGATGTCACCCTAGCGCTGGATTGTGCCGCTTCTGAATTTTACCGTAATGGCAAATATGATCTAAAGGGTGAAGGTAAAATCTTCGATTCTGAAGAGTTTTCAGATTATTTGGCGAGTCTGGCGGAACAGTACCCGATCATCTCTATTGAGGATGGTTTGGATGAGTCTGATTGGGATGGCTGGAAGATTTTGACTAACAAATTGGGCAGCAAGTTGCAGTTAGTGGGTGACGACCTGTTTGTGACCAATACACGCATCCTGAAGGAGGGTATCGACAAAGGTATTGCTAACTCTATTTTGATTAAATTCAACCAGATCGGTAGCCTGAGTGAGACGCTTGATGCCATTCGTATGGCTCGTGAGGTGGGCTACACTGTGGTGATCTCCCATCGTTCTGGAGAGACCGAGGACACGACTATCGCTGATTTGGCGGTAGGTACTGATGCGGGTCAGATTAAAACGGGTTCTCTGTGTCGTTCTGATCGTGTTGCTAAGTACAATCAGTTGTTGCGAATTGAGGAGGAGTTGGGTCCGTCTTGTGCACCATATCGTCCAGATTTTTTGCCTGGTATGTGATTGAAAAGCCTCCGGTTTCTTTGGAGGTTTATTTATGAATATTCAATGCAAAACGCGGTTCACTACGGTGATTGTGAGCTGAGTATTGCAGGTTTTATTGTGTTTCGGATAATACTTGTCTGATTGTGAAGTGGAAAAGGTGTTGGTTTGGTTTCAAAACTTTGTTTTGTTAAGGGCTCGTACGGCGCTTGTTTTTTCTGTTTACTGTCAGATTTTGGTGGTTCATGTTCGCTTTTTGAGGTGTTGTTTTCTAGTAAAAAATGATATCATCGCCTGCATATAATTGGTCAAATAGTATTAAATACCATCTGAGTCTTCACTGATGATTTATTGATCAGGTTTGTGATTATTTCAGAAATCCTCGAGTTCAGGTTTGTTAGCAGGCAAGTGTGAGTGGTTGACGATGGCTTTCGATCATGTATTTAAAGTGTTTGTTACGCCGTCACCGAGTTGGAACAATTAGCCGCGATAAATGTTAAGACTAGGAGAGTAATGTATGATCAATATCGCCATTAATGGTTACGGGCGTATTGGACGGAATATTTTGCGGGCACTGTACGAAGCAGGCCGTACTGATGAATTTCGCATTGTTGCGATCAATGATCTGGGCGATGCCAAGACCAATGCGCATCTGACCAAGTACGATACCGTTCACGGTCGTTTTAACGCTATTGTTGAGGCTCGAGAGGATGCCTTAACTGTGAATGGTGATGAAATTCGCATATTCGCTGAACGGAATCCCGCAGATCTGCCTTGGGCTAGCCTTGATGTAGATGTCGTGTTTGAATGTACTGGTATGTTCAGTTCCAAGTCTAAGAGTCAGGCGCATATTGATGCAGGTGCCAAGAAAGTCATTATTTCTGCACCCGCTAAGGATGTGGATGCAACCGTCGTTTATGGCGTGAATCACGATATTTTAACGGCCAGCATGACCATTATCTCCAATGCGTCTTGTACGACTAACTGTCTGGCACCAGTGGCCAAGCCTCTGAATGACGCTATTGGTATTGAAAGCGGCATGATGACGACTATCCACGCTTATACCAATGATCAGCGTCTGAGTGATGTTTATCACACCGATCTGTACCGTGCTCGTGCCGCTGCACTGAACATGATTCCCACCAAAACGGGTGCAGCTGCAGCGGTAGGGCTGGTTGTTCCTGAATTGCAGGGTCGTTTCTCCGGTATGGCTGTGCGGGTTCCGACCGTCAACGTATCCTTGGTTGACCTGAATTTTATTGCGGCACGCGACACCAGTGTGGAAGAGATCAATGGAATTATTACCGAGGTAGCGGCGCAGTCGCCCATGAATATTGTGCTGGATGTCAATACCCAACCACTGGTTTCCATCGACTTTAACCACAGCCCGTTCTCATCCAACTTTGATGCCACTCAGACTCGTGTTCAGGGGCGTCTGGTGAAAGTCATGAGTTGGTATGATAACGAGTGGGGTTTCTCCAGCCGTATGCTGGATACTGCTAAAGCTTTCATCAATGCGTAAGGATTGTCTGATACACGATTAATAGAAAGTTTTTATTTTTGTTGCAGGATCGACTATTGACAAAGCACCTGACGACTGTGGTCCCTCCCTGTTTTGCTCGAATACGCTCGACAATTTCCGGTTAGAAAATATGATGCTGAGACGAACCAAAATAGTTGCTACACTGGGGCCTGCCACAGAGACAGACGAGGCGTTGGAAAAGCTGATTACGGCTGGTGTTGATGTGGTACGTCTTAATTTTTCTCATGGTGAATCGGATGAGCATCGGCTGTGTGCAGAGCGTGTTCGGAGGATTGCGGCGAAGCAGGAGCGAACGGTTGCGATTCTCGGTGATCTGCAGGGTTCGAAAATCCGGATTGAACGGTTCATCAATGGACAAATCACGCTGATAGATGGCGATACGTTTACTCTGGATGGTGATCTGCCAACGGATCAGGGCGATGAGAAAACCGTCGGTATTGCCTACAAAAAGCTCTGCAACGACTGTGAGCAGGGCAGCGTTTTGTTGTTAGATGATGGTCGAATCAGCCTTGAAGTGATTGAAATTGACGGTATAAAAATCCACTGTCGCGTCATCAACGGTGGTGTACTGTCCAATAACAAGGGCATTAATCTTCAGGGTGGAGGTCTTTCAGCGCCAGCCTTGACGAGCAAGGATAAACACGATATCCAAGTGGCGGCAGATATCGGTGTAGATTACCTGGCTGTTTCTTTTGTTCGGTGTGGTCAGGATCTGGAAGATGCACGCAATCTGATGGCTGCGGCGGGTGGTCACGCCGCGATCCTAGCCAAAATTGAACGGGCAGAAGTGGTTTATGACCAAGAACTCCTTGAAGAGGTCATCTTGGCATCTGATGCTGTCATGGTGGCGCGAGGTGACCTGGGGGTTGAGATTGGCGATGCTGAGCTGGTGGGTGTTCAGAAGAACATGATTCACACGGCTCGTCTGCTGAATCGTCCAGTGATTACGGCGACTCAGATGATGGAGTCCATGATTCAGAATGCTCTGCCGACTCGGGCGGAAGTCTTTGATGTCGCTAATGCCGTACTGGATGGCACCGATGCGGTTATGTTGTCTGCAGAAACCGCCACAGGCAAGTGTCCGCACGGCGTGGTAGAAGCGATGGAAAGAATCTGTCGAGGAGCGGAAAAACAGCCATCTGTCATGGTTTCCCAGCATCGCATGGAGTTTACGTTTCAGGAGAGTGACGAAGCTATTGCCATGGCCGCCATGTATGCGGCTAATCATATGAGCGGGGTGCGAGCTATCGTCTGCTTGACCCGCAGTGGAAAAACAGCGCTGTGGATGTCCCGTATCAATTCAGGACTACCTATTTTTGCCCTCAGTCGTCTGGAAGAAACCCGTTATCGTTTGGCGCTTTACCGAGGTGTATACTGCTTGCCTTTTGCATTTCGCAGTGATAGCCCTGAAGTGGAAGCCCTTGCCGTGGAGGAGCTGGTCAAGGCGGGGTATATTGAAAAAGGCGACAAAATTATTATGACTCTAGGTAAAAGCAGTGGTGCAGCCGACACTGTGAAAATCATTACGGTATGACTCATTTCTGGCTGTGAACGTTCAACAGGGTGTTACAACATGACCAGAGAGATTTGCCGGTTAGGCGTACTGACATCCGGTGGTGATGCGCCGGGTATGAATGCCGCTATTCGGGCCGTTGTCAGGGCCTGTGTCTACCAAGGCATCAAACCATACGGCATTCACGAAGGTTACAAGGGGCTGATTAACAGTCAAATTGAGCTCATGAATGCTCGTTCGGTGGCGAATATCGTCCACCAAGGTGGAACCTTTCTTAAATCAGCCCGTTCTCAGGTTTTCCGTACATCAGACGGGCGACAGAGGGCGTTTGAAAATTTACGCAGTGCGGATCTGGATGCTTTAGTGGTGATTGGTGGTGATGGCTCTTTTGCAGGAGCAGCCATCTTTGAGGAGGAGTTCGGAGTTCCCGTCGTTGGTGTTCCCAGCACCATTGATAACGATATCTTTGGAACGGATTACACCATTGGTTACGACACTGCGCTGAATACGGTGGTTGACGCGGTGGATAAGATCCGTGATACGGCGACCTCTCATAATAGGTTGTTCTTTGTTGAAGTCATGGGGCGTGATGCCGGTTTTATCGCTCTGAACACCGGTATTGGTTGTGGTGCTGAAGAGATCCTGATTCCTGAATCTGATCAGGGCATTGATTACTTGATCCAATCACTGGAGAGCAGTGGCCGAGCTGGCAAAACATCCAGCATTATCTTGGTGGCGGAAGGTGGTTGGAATGGTTCTGTCTTCGAGCTTGCGAAAGCATTGGAGAAAAGACTGCCAGATTACGAGACTAGAGTGACAGTGCTGGGGCATATTCAGCGCGGTGGTCGACCGTCGTGTTTTGATCGGGTGCTGGCAAGCCGTCTCGGTGTTGCAGCCGTAAAAACCCTGTGTGAAGGAGAGAGTAGCGTGATGGTGGGCGTGCGCAATAATGCGATAGAGCTGACACAATTTACTGAAGCGATCAGCAAACACAATGCGATTGACGAGACATTACTAGAGGTCGCGAACATCGTCTCCATTTAGCGGTGAGTGGGTGTTATTTAGGTTTTGTTTCTTTGGCTCAAAAGGTGAATGATACTCAACATTCAAGCGTTTTACCGTGTCGTTCAACAGGCATCGTTTGACTGCATGGCGTAATCGCTTATTCTGAAGCGTAATTCCCCAGACCGTCTTGCTATATTTCTCACTTCCATTTCATCAAAACGGTATTACCTGAGTATCGATCCGACGAGCCGCAATAAAGGCGGCTACACCGATTTTTAGGAAGACTGGACAACTTTGAACCACTCATCCATTGATGGTGTACTTCCTATGCTCGAAGGAACCGATATTCCCTTTGGCAAAAAATCGCAGGTTGATCATTGTCAATCTGGCTGTTATTTTTCTGATAGAGAAGGCTAGCTTCTTGCCAAAGAACATACGGTCCTCGGTGGTATGTGATAGTTCATTGTGTATGCTCAGGTTTTGTTTTTGTTTTTGTTTTTGTTTTTGTTTTTGTTTTTGTATGTCGATAGTCCGAGAATATTATCAATCCGCAAAAAGACTTTATGGATATTGAATATGAATCGTGAAGATAACGGAAGTAGCTATCGAAAAGGGCTGGGGCGTACATTGTTGGTCTGGTTCATGGGTTTATCTCTGGTGCCGTTGATGGTTTTGGGCATAATCGAACACTTCGACGCCAAAGATAGTGCCATCCGCAATTCGCATCATAGATTGGGGCATGTGAATCTGCTCCTATTTCGACAAATCAATAATTACCATGACAGTGTTATCAGCAGCCTCTCTTTCAGTGCAAAGATAGCGACAGACTTTCTGCCGCATCTGACAAAAAGTTGGAAGGTCTCGAATCTATCTCTGAGAGAGTACCTTTCTGGTAACCAGTACCAGAAAATTGTTGATGAGCACGCTCACAAATTCGTCGATTTGCTCCATTTCTTAAAATACACCGATATTCTGTTGGCCGATCAGAACGGTAATGTGATGTATACCCTCAATAAATATTGGGACTTAGGTGACAATATGTTTGATGGCGAATGGTCCGATACTCGGCTGAGTGCCACGGTCAAACAGGTGGTGAAAACGGGTGAATTTCACCGTTCCGATCGAGAATATTATGAGCCATTTGGGAAGAAAGTGGTCAGCTTTTTGGTCATGCCGCTGTTGGACGAGGAGCGTAACGTGATCGGTACGCTTGCCATAAAAGAACGCTTTCAGGCTAGATTGGGTCGTTTGCTACGCCAGGAGGTGGATGACAGTGACCATATATCATCCTACCTTGCTGACATTGATGGAAATATACATTTCTCGGCTGGAGAGGATAGCGTCTCTGATCATCAGAAAATGAACAGCGAGGCCGTCATGGACTGGTTAAATCATATTGATCCAGCCTCGGGTGTGTATATGGAACCTCAGAATCATCTCGAGGCATACAGGAAACGTCAAGCCGTTGATGGGTATAATCATCATCATGATGATGATGATGATAGTGATAACCAGTCAGAGCAGTCTGATGATGGCCATAGCGAGACTATGGATGATCGTTTCGTAGACCATTTCAAAATTTACAATAATTATAGAGGCGATAAGGTACTTGGGGTCTATCGGCATATGAGCATCATGGGAGTGCCCATGCTGCTGTTGACTGAGATGCGTTTCGATGATGCATTTATATCTGTTATGGAGTTAAGGGATAAGCTGTTCATGGTACTAATAGTGACCGGTCTATTGATACTTCTGCTGTCATTCATGGTGACTCGGCGAATTGTGGCGCCGCTGGTTAGGATCAACGACTGGGTCAATCGAGTTGCTTCCGGAGAGTATGTTAAAGGTGAGGTCATTGAGCAAAACAATGAAATTGGCCAGTTAAGTCGCAGCTTCATCTTCATGATGGAACAGCTGCACCGAGTTAAGGCTAACAATGCGTCGAGGGACTGGTTGCAGAGTGGTTTTACCGATCTGAACAAAGCACTACGTGGTGATTTGTCCATGACTGAACTGTGTGAGAATACCCTGAGTTTCATCTGTCGTTATCTGAAATTTCAGATGGGAGCGATGTATGTTTTCTCTGATAAGAATCAGCTGGTTATGATGGGCAGTTATGCTTACAACGTGTCGAGTGATCACCCTATTTCATTCGACATGGGTGAGGGGCTGCCTGGACAAGTTGCCAAAGAGGGGCAGACGATATGTTTCAGTGTCTCCGATGATTATTTTCTGATTACATCAGGGCTGGGTCGTAGTCGACCTGATCGGGTTCTGGTGATCCCCATCATCTTTGATGGCAACGTAACCAGCGTATTGGAGTTTGCCCTGCTCGGTGACATTGAAGACGATGCCCAGCAGTTTATTGATGGATCACTGAGTAGCATTGGCATCGTATTGAATCGAGTTCAAGCCCGTGAACGGGTTCAGAATCTGCTGAAGCAGACAACCATGCAAGCCAATGAGTTGATTCAGAAGCAGGATGATTTACGTATTGCTAATCAGGAGTTGGAGCATAAAACCCGAGTATTGAGTGAGTCAGAGGAAGAGCTGAGAAGTCAGAGTGAGGAACTGCAACAGGCTAATACGGAGCTGGAAGAAAAAACCGAATCCATGTTTCGGCAAAAAGCAGAAATTGAGATTAAAAATGTGGAGGCGGAGGAAGCTCGCAACGTCTTGATTGATAAGGCAAAAGAGCTCGAAGAGGCCAGTCGTTACAAATCTGAATTTCTGGCAAATATGTCCCATGAGTTAAGAACTCCACTGAACAGCATGCTGATTCTGGCAAGCATGCTGGCTGACAATGATGAAGGGAATCTGACAGAAGATGATGTGGAGTCTGCGACTGTTATCAATACGGTTGGGCATGATCTGTTGCATCTGATTAACGATATTCTTGATCTGTCCAAAGTGGAAGCGGGCAAACTGGTTCTTAATTATGAAGATGTGTTGCTGGAATCCATTGAGCGGCAGATGAATGATCAGTTAGGAGCGGTTGCCAAGGACAAAGGGTTAGAATATATCTCCATGCGTACGTCAGATTTACCAGAGTATATCTATTCAGATGGACAGAGGTTGATGCAGATTATCAAGAATCTGCTATCGAATGCGATCAAGTTTACTGGAAAGGGGAGTGTCACATTTAAGATCTTTAAGGTTGGCGAAGAGGTTCACTTTTCCCGAAAAAGCCTAAAGACGACCTCTTCTGTGATTGGATTTTCCGTTAAAGATACCGGTATCGGCATTTCGCCAGATAAACAAGCGAGCATTTTTGAAGCTTTCCAGCAGGCCGATGGTTCAACTAGCCGCACGTATGGCGGAACGGGGCTGGGACTCTCCATTTCCCGAGAAATGTCGGTGTTGCTCGGTGGTGAAATGCAGATAGTCAGTGAGGAAGGGCAAGGGGCAACGTTCACACTCTATGTGCCTGATATACCCAAAAGCGAAGTGACGGATGATGAAGGGGCAGTTGTTTCAGAGGGTGACATCGTCATATTGTCAGAATCGGATCACTCTTCAGAGATATCTCATGCTAGCGAGGTGGAGCCCGCTAAAGAGCCTGACAAAGAACCCGTTGTCGATATAGCGTTTGATGGTTCTGACCGACCGTTGTTAATTGTTGATGATGATAAAACGTTTGCCTCTATTCTAAAAAAAGTAGCGGAAAACTCAGGTTTTCAATGTGTTATTGCGCATTCTGGGAGAGAAGCGTTGGATATTGCCAAACGCACCAGCCCTCAAGCGGTTATGCTGGATCTTGGTTTGCCAGACATGGATGGTGAGACGGTACTCGAACAACTGAAACAGCAAGCTGGCAGTCGCAGTATGCCGATTCATATTATTTCAGGTCGGGAGATAGAGACCACGTTACTGAATAAAGGGGCGACCGCACTTCTCAAAAAACCCGTGTCAGAAAAGCAGTTGGTCAGCATTTTTGACGCGTTGAAGGAGAGCAATGATCATGACATTCATAAGGTATTGATTATTGATGCGGATGAAGAGAATCGGGTTAAAACCATTGCCACGCTATCTGCTCAGGGTATTGAAGCTGAAGTGGCGATCAACGGACATGATTTGAGAGAGGCGTTGAACAAAAAGCACTATCACTGTCTGATCATGGATATTGATCTTCCCGATGAGGATGGAACGGTACTGTTGCATGAGCTGCAGGAGCAGTTAGGGGATGACATGCCGCAGGTGATTATCAATACTGCTCGGAAAATTGATCGTGAAGAGCACCGTGAGCTCTCGGAGTTTGCTAGAACGATGGTGATGAAAGGGGAGCATTCTGAAGATCGATTGATGGATGAGGTTAATCTGTTTCTGCATAGTATACAGTCGGAAAATCCGAAGAGGCTGTCGGCAAAACCTGCACTATCGGATGACAGCGCCTTGAAAGGGCGTAAAATACTGCTGGTGGATGATGATCTGCGTAATACTTTTGCACTCTCCAAAGCCTTGCAGAAATATCATCTGGACATCGTTCTAGCCGATAACGGCGAACTGGCTCTGGAACAACTGGAAAAGCAGTCGGATATTGAGCTGGTTCTAATGGATATTATGATGCCGGTTATGGATGGTTATGAGGCAACCCGTCGCATAAGAGCGAATCCTCGATTCAATAACTTACCTGTGATTGCGCTCACGGCAAAGGCGATGTCGGATGATCGGGCTAAATGTATTGAAGCTGGCGCCAATGATTATATGACCAAGCCCATTGATATGGACAAGATGGTAGCTATGCTGAAACTTTGGTTACAGCAGAAGTCGGATGACATCGTTTAGTCGGCATAGGTGATTGGTTGATGTTATAAACCATGAAGGGAAATCTACTTCGTGAATGATAAGAGTGAACAGACTACCGTGCAATCTGGCTTGATAAAGCCATCAAGCGATGAAAGTGAAGCATCTTTTGATGAAGCCAGCGAGCGGGATGATGCCAAATCACTGGAAACGCTGGAAGTCCGATTGTTATTGGATGCAGTTAAGCAGTACTATGGCTATGATTTTCTCAATTATGCTCCAGCATCCATAAAACGACGTATCCAAGAGTTTCAGAAGGAAGCTGGTTGTCACCATATCGCAGAGTTGATTTCACTCATATTGCATGATGAAGCGATGTTCGGAAAGCTATTGCGTTATATGTCTGTCATCGTAACGGAGATGTTTCGGGATCCGCCTTTCTTTCTTAAATTAAGAGAGGAAGTGATTCCTTGGTTGAAAACTTGGCCTTTCATCAAAATTTGGCATGCGGGATGCGCCACCGGTGAAGAGGTCTATTCTATGGCCATTCTGTTAGAAGAGGCAGGCATTCTTGATCGGGCCCAAATTTACGCCACTGACCTGAATGAAGAGTCATTGCAGATTGCACGGCGGGGCATATATCATGCAGACACTCTTCCGTTACACGAAGAAAACTATACGAAATCCGGTGGTTCAGGCTCATTGAGCCAGTATTATCGCCAGCGTTACAGCTCACTGAAATTTCATCGAAGGCTCTCGGAGAATATGACCTTCGCCAGTCATAACCTGGTGACTGATGGTGTCTTTGGTGAAATGCATCTGATTATTTGTCGTAATGTCCTGATCTATTTTAATCGAGATTTGAAAAATCGAGTATTTAACCTCTTTAATGACAGTATGTGTCTAAAAGGGGTGCTCTGTCTGGGGAGTCGTGAAAGTATCCGCTTTGCTGATATTGACTCCCTCTATGAGACAGTGGATGCCCATCAAAAAATCTATCGGAAAAAAACGGTGGTTAAATAATGGAGCGCACTTTTTCAGCCGTGGTTATTGGTGCCTCCGCTGGGGGGATTGAAGCACTTGACATCTTGTTTTCCGCGCTGAATAAAGATTTTTCGGTTCCTGTTTTTGTTGTAAAACATATTGACGCTGGTGTAAATAACGGCATCATTGACTATCTAAGCAAAAGTAGCGCGTTGCCCATCTCTTTTTCTGATGATCAGGAGCTGGTTGAAAACGGACATATTTATATGGCGCCGCCCGGTTATCACATGTTGATAGAAGATGATCACAGTATCAGTCTGAGTGTTGACAGAAAAATAACGTATTCCAGGCCTTCGATCGATGTACTGTTTGAGTCTGCTGCTGATGCCTTTTCGTCAAGATTGATTGGCGTAGTGCTTACTGGTGCAAATCGGGATGGTAGTGCTGGAGCTCAGCGAATTAAACAGAGGGGAGGAGTCGTGCTGGTTCAGGAGCCGACAACGGCGGAATATGACGTCATGCCAAAAGCTGCTATTGCTGATGCAGACGTAGATGGCGTGATGGATCTGCTGGCACTGGCTGATCGCTTGACTGAACTGACAGGGCAATAAGGGTTTCATGAGTGATCACGACTGTTTGGTTTAAAAAACAGAATGTGCCTAAGGGAGCTGATATCCCATGCGATATGATCAAATAGCAAGGGTTGATATAGGTGTTCTAACCACTCAGGAGGAGGGTAGGTGTGTCAGCTTTAACAGTCAAAGTGCTCATCATTTATTGTCTCGGCACGCAGGTATTCATAAATTATCACTCCGTAACGCCAGTCTCGACTGGTTCGCAGCTATTTATTTGGAAACCTTTTGTGTTTTTTCTTGAGCAAATAAAGAATAAACTATTTAAAAGATTGTTGACGTGTAACATTCGAGAGTAGCACACTAGATATCAGACCAGTGAAAATTTTTGACGCATAACCTTGACAGCAGTGATGAGTAATATAACAGAACAGAACAGGACAGTAATTTGCCTAAAATTCTGATCGTCGATGATAAACCAGAAAATCTTTTGGCAATGGGTAAGCTGCTTAGATCGGTTGACGCTGAAATTTTCAAGGCGTTATCGGGTGAAGAAGCACTGGGGCTGGCACTCAGACATGAATTTGCCGTGATCCTGCTAGATGTACAAATGCCTGGAATGGATGGCTTCGAGACGGCCAGATTTCTGCGTGACAATCAATCAACAGCCACTGTTCCTATTGTTTTTGTGACAGCGATTAGCAAGGAAGACAAGCATGTCACTGAAGGTTATGAGGCGGGTGCGGTTGATTACCTGTATAAGCCGGTCAATAAGGATATAGTGCTAAGCAAGGTCAAGGTTTTTTTGAAGTTGGCAGAGCAGCGGCGAGATCTATCAAAACAGGCCGTGGAGCTACGTGATCTGAGTGAGCAGAATCGTATGCTTCTGGATTCTGTTGCAGAAGGCATTTTTGGGATGAATATGGAAGGCGGCATTACCTTTGTCAATCCTGCTGCCTGCAAGTTGTTGCAGTTGGAGGAGAACTCTTTACTCGAAACCTCTATATTTCCATTTTTTACGGAACCAGGCGTTAACGACATTATTAAGCAATGGTCTGAGAACAGTGAAGCACCAGAAAAGGCGATCTCTAAAACCGGAACGTTAAAGATCAGTGAAGAGAGCAGTCTACCTGTTGAGTTTAGTGCGTCACCGATACAGGCAGCGAGTGGTGAAGTGCTGGGAGGTGTTCTGGTGTTTCAGGATATTACCGAACGTAAACATCTGGAAGAGCATCTCTTGAGAATGGCCAAATATGACGCTCTCACTGGGCTGGCTAATCGTACGCTGTTTATGGAATTTCTTACTGCTTCACTGATGCGCAGTGAGATCAGTCGAAATTTAACGGCTGTTTTTTTTCTGGATCTTGATCACTTTAAGTCCATTAATGACAGCTTGGGGCATGATTTTGGTGATGAGCTGTTGAAAAGTGTGGCGGAACGATTAACTCACAGTGTGCGCCGCGGAGATTTGGTGGCGCGTTTTGGAGGTGATGAATTTGCCATTGTTCTGGATGATGTTGCCAGTCATGATAATGTGACGTTGGTGGCGGACAAAGTGGTGGAGGCTGTTTGCCGTCCGCACTCTCTGGGAGGACGGGAGGTGAATGTCAGTACCAGCGTGGGAATCGCTGTCTGGCCAGAGTCTGGCAGAGCGCCGAAAGATCTAGTTAAAGCTGCTGATGTTGCCATGTATGTGACCAAAAAGAGTGGGCGAAAAGGTTATAAGTACTTCACTGATGAGATGCGAAAAGAGAAGCATCAAAAAGCCTGCATGAGGCAGGCACTCAAAACTGATCTGCAACGAGGTAATTTTGAGCTGTTTTACGAGCCGGTAGTGGCGCTGAACTCCGGTCATGTGTCGGGTTTTGAGACGCAGGTGCGCTGGGAATACGATGGTCAGCTACGGTTGTCGGAAGAGTTTTTCCCGCTGGTCGAGGAGCTTAAACAGATGAGTTCACTGGGCGAGTGGATGTTCCATAACGCTTGTCAGGAAATGGCTCAGTGGAGAAGAGGGGATCCTGAACGAGCGCAGACACTACTAGCAATGAATTTATCATTGAGGCAGTGCCGAGATGCCAATATCAAAATGCTGGTAGAAACCTTGCTGGAGCAGCAGCATCTTGAGCCTCAGATCCTGGAAATAGAAATATCCGAACATTTTCTGAATGAGATTTCGGCCAACGTTATCCAAGATTTGAAAGCGCTGAGAAAAATGGGTGTGCATATTTCCTTGGATAACTTTGGTAGTGGTGCTTCGGCATTGAGTTATCTGCGTCGACTGACCGTAGATACAGTCAAAATTGATCCTGGTTTTATTCATGAGATTGGACGGGATTCATCGGTAGAGGGAATTATTCGTGCCATAACCTTCCTAGCAACGGATATGGGTATTAATACAGTCGCTAAAGGCATCAACAGTGAAGAACAGTTACAGTTCGTCAAAGACCTAGGTTGCGGTCATGGGCAGGGGCTGTTGCTGGGAGCTCCGAATCCTGTTACTCGTCTTGAGTCTTTCGTGACGCTTCCGAGTAGTCATTCGGGCTGACGTCGCAGAGTTGACATCGACGTGAGATAAAGCATGCTTAGGGACGATCTGTTTTGACTGCCTCGGAGTCACCTATGCCACGGCCTGTTTTTGACGTTGAGCTGATCAGTAAGACACAGCTTTCGGATGATACTCTGCAGTTAGCGTTTCAATTTGAAGACGATACCTTCTCTTTTAGAGCCGGCCAGTTTGTTTCTGTTCAGTTTGAGCTTGACGGCGCAACACTGAAGCGAAGTTATAGCATTGCCAATTCACCCAGCCAGTGTGCATCCTCACGTCAAATTGATATTGCGATCTCGCTGATACTGGATGGTCGGGCAAGTCGTTGTTTTCAGGAAGCGGCGGTGGGCGAACATTTTGGCATCAGCGGTCCTTTTGGTTTTCTTGTATTACCGGAAATGTTGCCAAAAAGGTTGGTTCTTGTAGGAACGGGCACGGGTATGGCCCCGTATCGTGCCATGTTGCCGGAACTGGAAAAGGCTGCCATTAATGGGGTCTTTCTTCATATTTTGATGGGCGTCAGGCATCGTCATAACATGATTTACCGTGAGGAATTTACTGCTCTAGCATCGCGGCATTCTCATGTTTCTTTTGATGTATGTCTGAGCAGGGAGGCGAACCCTGATTCTATGATGAATGAATTTTCTGGCTATGTTCAGAACCGTTTTTCCCATTTAGGATTGTCGCCAGATCGGGACCTCGCTTTTCTCTGTGGTAATCCTGCGATGATTGATGATGCTGTTACTTGGCTCAGTGAGGCAAGTTTTGGTTCTCGGCAAATCAAAAGGGAGAAATATACATTTTCTCGTTAATGGATCGACATGCAAGTATCCTTCGTTGCGCCGCCCAATCTCTTGGTCTTAGCTGCTGATTTAAATTAGCGACTCAATTTATTCAGCGGCTCGGTCGTCAAACGCAGTGTTATTCGCAGGATAAAATAAGCGATTGACACGAAGCCGAAACGC
>JAGLCE010000025.1 GCA_023146365.1 Endozoicomonadaceae bacterium | reverse complement strand
GTGGTAAGTCCGACAGGCTCCTAGTTATGCTGAGGTCTCAAGGTGTAGATCTATTAACGAAGGCATAACGTGATGCTGTTACGTTGGACAGGCTTGAGCCAGGCGACGGTTTTGTGTATTGTTTAACCTTTTTGTGGCTTGTGGCATAACAAACTGTCGTAAGTAGGTTCTTGTTACTGTTGAGTCCTTATCCATAGCAGAGAGACTGGTAATAGGTTTAGATCTGGTCACATCCGAGGAGTATTTTGCATGCGTGTCATTCTGCTTGGTGCACCTGGCGCAGGTAAGGGGACTCAAGCCCAGTTTATCTGTAAGAAGTTTGGTATTCCCCAGATCTCCACGGGCAGTATGTTGCGTGCTTCCATCAAAGCGAAATCTTCGCTGGGATTGAAAATTAAGACGTTAATGGGAGCCGGTCAGCTAGTTCCAGATGATATTGTCATTGACTTGGTCAAAGAACGAATTAAGAACGACGACTGCGTCAATGGCTTTTTGTTCGACGGTTTTCCCCGCACGCTCCCTCAGGCCGAAGCCATGCGTGATGCAGGTGTTGCTATCGACTATGTGCTGGAGATTGCCGTAGCGGATGAAGAGATTGTCAAACGCATGAGTGGCCGTCGTGTTCACCCTCATAGCAACCGTGTTTACCACATTGTCTACAACCCGCCGAAGGAAGAGGGCAAAGATGATGTCACTGGAGAAGCGTTGATTCAGCGTGACGATGATAACGAGGAAACGGTGCGTAAGCGTCTGGCGATTTACCATGAACAGACACGTCCACTGGTGGATTTTTACACAGCGATGGCTAAGTCTGAGGCGGCTGTACCCAGCCTCTCAAAAATTGAGGGTATCGGCTCCGTTGCTTCGATTACGGTGGCAATATTGGAAGCACTACAGGTCTGATTCGTGCCGGTGGAGCGGGTTAATGCCGGACCAATGATTAGTTTCTTGTGATTTGGAGTTCAATACTCCGCTGTCTTGCCTATGAGCTGCGCGCTTTCTGTTGTTCAATGCCTTTCGGTCTAATTCGTTTTTCAACGTATTATCCGTCGCAATTATTCTCGGAGTGAGTGTTATTATGCCTAGGATTCTGGCACTGGATACGGCGACGGAAGCCTGCTCCGTCGCCGTTTATCTGGATGGTGAAGTGCGTGAACACTTTGACATCATTCCTCGGCAACACAGTCAACGGATACTGCCCATGATTAAGGTCATCTTGGCAGAACACGGTCTGTCTGTGACAGCGATGGATGCGATCGCTTTTGGTCGTGGTCCAGGAGCCTTTACCGGTGTACGTATTGCGACGGGGATTGCCCAAGGCTTGGCGTTTGCAGCAGATCTTCCGGTCATTCCGGTCTCTACATTAGCCGCGCTCTCCCAGTTGGGGTTGCGTCAATACGGCGCACAACAGGTGTTGGCCGCCATTGATGCCCGTATGAGTGAGATCTACCAAGCTTGCTATACCTCGGACGATGGTGTCATGGTGTTGCAGGGGAGTGAGCAGGTCTGCGCTCCGGAAGCGGTTTCCGCCGCAATGCCCGGTATGAATAGCTGGGTGGGTGTTGGCACCGGCTGGCAGTACCGAGATCGGATCGCTCTGGCTGTGAATCAGTGCTATCCCGATGAATTACCGCATGCGGCTGATATCGCCTTACTGGCGTCCGTTGCATTTGCCAGTGGTGACGTGGTTGCGGCTGAACAAGCATTGCCGGTTTATTTGCGCAACGACGTAGCCAAGAAAAAACATGAACGCTGAGTGACGGAGTCTATTGAACGTTGGAAACGCTGCATTTGATTGTCTTGGCTTTGATTCAGGGGTTAACGGAATTTCTGCCCATATCCAGTTCGGCTCACTTAATCCTGCCGTCTCAACTGCTGGGTTGGCCTGATCAGGGGCCGACATTCGATGTGGCGGTTCACCTAGGTACTTTGCTGGCTGTATTGGCTTATTTTCGCCATGATCTAGTGCGGATTGTGGTTGACTGGTTTCGCAGTGTCACGGGTGGATCGCCTACCAGTGAGAGCCGGATGGCTTGGTACCTAGTCTGGGCAACTCTGCCGGCGGTGGTCTTCGGTGGCATTTTCAGTCTGACCGGACTCGATGATACGCTACGATCAACCGGTCTGATCGCAGCCACAACCCTCGTGTTTGGCGTACTACTGGGCTGGGCAGATCTTACCGGTAAATTGACGCAATCGTTGGAGACGTTGACCCTGAAACAGGCGATGATCATCGGTTTTGTTCAGGCTGTTGCGTTGATTCCTGGCACCTCCCGTTCAGGCATTACCATCACGGCAGGCCTGTTTCTGGGGCTGACTCGGGAAGCGTCTGCCCGATTTTCGTTTCTGTTGTCGATTCCGGTGGTGGTGGCTGCGAGCAGCTTGAAGATACTTCAACTGGTGTTTGATGATGTGACTGTGGACTGGGGTGTTTTGATCAGTGGTATTGCTCTGTCTGCGATTAGCGCTTTTATCTGCATTCACTATTTTCTCGCCTTGATTAATCGGATAGGGCTGATGCCGTTTGTGATTTATCGTCTTCTGTTAGGGGTTTTTCTGTTGGGTATGGTCTGGTTTGGTTAATCTGTCCCCCCTGCGATTGGCAGTACTGGTGAACTCTCCAGAGGTCTCTGCTGGTGAGGATGAGCAAAAAATGATGGCGTTGGCTCGGCAGCTGGCGTTGCCGGTGGTCACGGGGCTGTCCATAAAAAGGATCAAGAATTTTGATGCAGTACTGCATGAAAGTTCTGTGGGGTTGGCATTACAACTGACAGGGAGGCGTGCGTCAGGGCCTGTCACGGTTGACTTTGTGGGCGGAGCCGCTGCCCATCGTCGACGTTTTGGCGGTGGGAAAGGGCAGCGTATCGCAAAAGCCGTTGGGCTGGCCGATGCGGGTCGTCGCCAGCTCCATGTACTGGATGCCACCGCAGGTCTCGGTCGTGACAGCTTTGTCCTCGCCTCCTTGGGGTGCAAGGTTACAATGATTGAGCGTTCCACGGTCGTGCAGGCACTGCTGGTCGATGGTTTGCGTCGTGCGACGGCGAGTGCTGACGTGTCGGCGATTGTGCAGCAAATGAGGCTGGTATCTGGTGACGCACTCAGGTTATTGACCGAAATGGCGCACAGGGTGGTAGAGGAAAGGCCTGATACTGTCTATCTGGATCCCATGTTCCCTCACCGCCGAAAGATGGCGGCGGTCAAAAAAGAGATGCAGTTGTTTCAGGCTCTCGTTGGTGAAGATGCTGATGCTGAAGGGTTGCTTGAATACGCTCTGTCGATTGCCCGTTTCAGGGTGGTAGTCAAGCGTCCTCGATTGGCTCCCGATTTGGCTGGGCGTGCGCCAAATTTCCGAATGGAAGGGAAGTCCGGACGGTTTGATGTGTATACCTTGGCTAGTATCCGGCAGGCGGAGGACGATTAAAAACTGTCTCCAGAGGGTTCGTCCAAAAAAAGATGGCGAGGATTTTGGGACGTTTAATAATGCAAAAGTAACGCTGTGTCAAAAAAATGATGAATTGATTTTCTTTCTTTGTTCAGTATTTAATGTGTCAGGCAAATTATTAATACCGATAAAATTAATGCATGATGCATAATGTAATGCCTTTTTTTTATTATTTTTATTTTATATATCGACTTATTTTAAATGATTGAATTATGAGCAACTAGTCTTTATTTTATTGGTGCGTTAATTTAATATTTAATTGCATTGATGATTAATTAGATTATGGATCAAGGCGATTTTTAATTTAATTTATATCCTGCATGGTAATCTATCTTGAAGGAAAAGTGTGACAGGTCGTCTGAATGACGGGGTGGAAGGTTGCTTAGTTTTTTTAACTGATAAAAAACTAGATCACCATAAGTAATGTTGTATAGGAGTGAAGTAATGAGTTTTTGGAGTAGCTTGAATTTAAAAAAGAAACTATTAATACTATTAATTATTTCTGGATTGGTTCCTGCATTGATAATAAGTCTTATCAGCTTGAGCCTTAAGTCCGACTCATTGACGAGCAGAGCCTTTGAACATCTGGAAGCCGTAAAAAATATAAAAGCTAACCAGCTTCAAACAGAGCTAAAAAACAAACGTAATGAACTGGAATCAATTGCAGACCAATTAAGTTTTCAAATTGAACGTGATGGTTGGCAAGCAGCCAGACAATATTTCCACGATTCTGGGGACAATGTTTTTCCCAGACAAATAGAGCGCAGTGGTCATTATGACCTGTTTATGGTTGATTTAACGGGATACTGTTTTTATACAGTCGCAAAAGAAGATGACTATCAAAGCAACCTGCTGACAGGCAGGTATAAGGACAGCGGGTTGGGAGAAGCTATCCGGATGGTGATAAACACAGACGCCTTTTATATGACTGATTTTGCCCTTTTTGCGCCTAGCGATGGAGTCCCTGCGGCTTTCACCGCAATGCCTGTCAAGGTCGAAGGTAAAACGGTAATGATTATTGCTATGCAGCTAAGTATTGAAGAGATCGACGCAGTCATGACAGAACGAACCGGTATGGGAGAGACGGGTGAAACCTATCTGGTCGGTCAAGATATGTTAATGCGATCTGATTCACACTTTGATCCTGTCAACCATTCAGTCATTGGATCCTTTTCTAATCCGATACTGGGTAGGGTCGATACTGTCGCTTCGCGTGCGGCTTTAATGGGTCAAAGCGATTATGGGATTATCACAGACTACAGCGGTAGAGAGGTTATGTCTGCCTATAAGTCTATCAAAATTACGGATAACTTGACCTGGGCCATTATCGCAGAAATTGAGGTTAAAGAAGCTTTACAGTCGGTGCGCCAGCTGCAATATATGATGGCTTCCATAGGCATATTAACTATTATTTTCATTGTCATCTTGGCGCTATATATGGCCGGAATGATTGCCCGTCCTATCAGAATGATGGCTGAAGGCATGACTGAGGTTCATAAGAATGGGGATCTATCTATACGTATTCCTGTCATGAGTAGCGATGAATCCGGTCAGGCCTGCCTTGCATTTAATGCGATGCTGGAAAAACAGCAGGCGGCGATTGTGGAAGTGCATGAAGTGATGGCTGCCGTATCGAGCGGCAATTTTTCCGAACGGGTGACATTAAACCTCTCCGGTGATTTTTCAATATTGAAGGATGGCACGAATCAAATGGCCGACAGCCTCTCTTGCCTTGTGAGTGATGTGCAGAAGTCCTGTATTCAACTCTCTAGTTCTTCCGTCAATATCAGTGCGATTACCAAAGAGCAGACGGCATCAGCGAAGGAGCAGGAAGCGACGACCTGTGAGATCATGGCGACGTCGAAACATATTGCACAGACCTCTCGGGAGCTGGTGGATAACATGGATGAAGTGGCTCGATCGGTTGATGAGACTTCCGTGATGGCAGAGCATGGTCATGAAGAGCTGACTCGTATGAGCAATGCCGTTGAGCAGATGGTGGAGGCATCCCAAAATATCTCTGACAAGCTCGGCGTTCTGAATGAAAAAGCCAATAATATCAACACGGTGGTGACGACTATTAATAAAATAGCTGACCAGACTAACTTGTTGTCTGTCAACGCCGCCATTGAAGCGGATAAAGCTGGGGAGCATGGCATCGGTTTCAGTACGGTTGCGACTGAGATCAGGCGTTTGGCTGATCAGACGGCGGTTGCCACTTATGATATTGAAAATATGGTCAAGGATATGCAGACAGCCGTATCTGCCGGGGTTATGGGAATGGAGAAATTCTCCGATGAGATCTTTCAGGGTGTGGATGCTACCCAGCAGGTCGGTAGTCAGCTCAGTTTGATTGTTGAAAAAGTACAAACCCTTGCACCTCATTTTGAATCAGTCCACAAAGGGATGCGTTCCCAGACAGATGGTGCGGAGCAGATACAGGAAGCTCTGTCACAACTCGGGGAGACACTCTGTAGTCTCAATGATTCCATGAGGATGTCCAATGGTGTGGTGGAACAGCTCAATGATGAGACAGAGCGTTTGCAGAACTCTGTTGCTGGTTTCCAGGTGAGCAACGATCGCTCGAATTGATGCATGCAAGGACGCAGTTAGGTATAAGGTTAATCATAAATCAAGGAATGATGCAGTAAAATGATTTATTTACGCTTTAAAATTGCCGGGCAATTTTATGCACTGAGCAGTGATAACATCGTTGAAGTGATCCCCTTTCTACCGATTAACGGTATGGCTCACTCATCGCAAGCCGTGGCTGGTACGTTGAACTATCGGGCCAGCCTGATTCCTGTGATAGACCTGACGGTACTGTTTGATGAACAGCCCGCTGCCCACTTCGTTAGTACCCGCATTGTGGTGGTTGCTTACCGGGATGAGCAGGGGGATATGTTGCACATTGGACTGATCGCCGAACAGGCCACGGAAACCATGAGCTTGGATGACAGCGCGTTTAACTCCCCTGTGATTTACAACGGTCATATTCCCTATTCTGGTGCTGTAACGCTGGACAACGGGCAGTTACTCTATCGGTTGGATGTGGATGACATCTTGTCATCGGAGCTTCAAACTCATATCCACCCGAAGCATCATATTGATCGGGAGTCTATCAATCGTGTCAATTAACGCACTGACTGAATTGTTGCGCGAGCATATTGGATTGAACCCTGAATCCATTGGCCATGAGGCGATTGAACAGAGTATCAAGCGGCGAATGAAATTGTCAGGGATTGATTGTCCAGTGAATTACTTCATAAAGGTCACTGATGACCCGCTGGAGTTGAGTTCACTTGTTGATGAAATCACCGTCGGTGAAACCTGGTTTTTTAGAGAGTTTCCTGCGTTCTCTGTTTTGCAAAAACAAGCATTAAACCGTCGATGCAATGGCTACTCCCAGTTCCGTGTGGCAAGTATGCCCTGTAGTAGCGGAGAAGAAGTTTACTCTATCACGATGGCGTTATTGGATCTCGGCTTTCAGGAAAACCAGTTGAAGGTTGATGGTTATGACATCAATAGAGAAGTCGTTAGCAAAGCGCGTAAGGGGGAATATGCCTCTATCTCGTTTCGTAGCGCTATGCCGGACTTTTCGAAACATTACCTAAAAAAGCATGGTGATGGGTTTTTCGTTAAACCGTCAGTGAAACAGAGTGTCAGCTTTCAGCAGGCGAACCTGTTGGAGCTGGCTGATCATGTAGAACCTGGTTCCTATGATGTGATTTTCTGCCGTAACTTTCTTATTTATCTGGATGAACCTAGTCGCCGTAAAATGGTGAATGTGCTCCGGCACAGCCTGACTGAAGACGGCGTTCTCATAGTGAGCCGCTGTGAAGCTCACTGTATTGGACGGATGGGTTTCCAGGTACTGGATCAAGATAAGAGCTTTGCCTTCAGCAATACGAATAAGAATAAAAATACGAATAAAGATGCACTGAAATGCGATTCGCCTTCACCGGAAAAATCGTTACCAAAGGCTCTTAGTCATACGCTATCTGCTGAAAAATCACGGAAGCAGGGTCTCAATCATTCTGTAATGAACCCTCAGAATCAAGTTACGACGTCTCAAAAAAAGGCTATCTTTGCATGCGCTTCTCGTCAGAAGTCGACACTCGCCTTTCAATCATTGAGCGATGAACTGCTTCAGCCTGTGGCTGACAAAGACAACGCGTCCGAATGGTTAATAAAAGACTGTAAAGAACGTCTGTATGCCATTGAAATACTGTTGAATAGTGGGAAGCTTGAACAAGCGATCAGCGCGTGTCGGCAGTTGATGCGTCAACATCCTGAGAGTGTGGACGTACAGTTTATGATGGGTGTCATTAGTGAACAAAAAGGCGAGTGTGCATTGGCTTATCGGTATTTTCGTAAGGTGCTGTACCTTCAACCTGAGCATCATGAGGCTTTGCTGCATAGCGCAATGGTCTGTGAGCAGCAGGGAGAAATAGTCAAAGCAGAAAATTTAAGAGCGCGGTTAAATCGCCTCATCAATTAAATCAGTGGTTACAGCAGCGTTACGACAGGACGTCGTGAATGGGCTTTTGAGGAAGTAAAGATGACGGAAGAGGAATCATCTGGCGCATTGATTCAGACGGATGCGGATCGAGAAAAACATATTGATACCTGTTGGAAACGTATCGGTGTTTGGGCAAAGGATGGTGCAACGTGCACGATGTTGCAAGAGGTTATTCATTGTCGAAACTGCCCGACCTATGTGCAGGCGGGGCGTCAGTGTCTTTCTGGTCATGTGCTGGAAAATACTGAGGAGATGCAAGAAATCAGTGATCTCTACCGACAGCCTAAGACGAAGAGTGAGCAGGGATTGCAAAAAGTCACCCTGTTTCGTCTGGGCAAAGAGTGGTTTGCGCTGGATGCCAGCATCGTCAGGAATATCTTGAGGCTGGAGCCCTGTTGTTGGGTGCCCCATCGTAGCAGTGTTGGCATCAAAGGGATTGCCAATATTGATGGTGATGCGCTGGTGGTGGTCTCGCTGGATAAGCTGTTGGGCGTTAATGGAGATGCAGCACAAAAAAACGAGAGCACAGAAGAGCAGGGGAGAGTCAATAAGACTTATCCTCGAATGATAACACTTGGAAATACCGGTAAGTCGCTGGTGGTTGAAGTGGATGAAGTCTGGGGACAAGCAAAATATAGCAGTGAAAATATCATGCCACTGCCGTCGACGGTTAGCCAGGCTGTGCAGAAATACAGTATTGGATTGCTGGAGATGAAAGGTAAACTGGTAGGTTTGCTGGACGCAACCCTATTGCTCTATGGTTTGGAACAAGCCATGAAGTAAGGGATGAGCGTTATGATCAATAAGGATAATCAGTGGACAGTGGAAAAATAAAAAAATGAGTAAATCAGACCCAAACATGGCTGCCCGCAAGCTCTTTCGAATGGAAGTTGATCAGCAGACTGCTAAATTCCAGGAGCTGTTGAGCCTCAAGCTTGACGAAGACGTTGAGCTGGCCGATCTGACAGCGATGGCAGGATTTATTGGGCCTATGAGTGGTGGTGCCAAGTTAGCTAAAATGACTCATGTCATGGAGTTGCTGGATGCTATGTCACAATGGGTGGAGTTTTTCTGCGAGAATGGGCAGGTGCAGCCCTCTGAGGCGAGAGCCCATCAGCAAGTCATGATTAAGGACTCTATTCCGACGATGGTTAATGGCTGTATTTGCTTGAGGAGCATGGCCAGTGAATCCGTCACTCAAGAAGAGATCAGTGTTGATCTGCTTCGGGAAGCGTCTGATATTAGCTCAGCGTTAAATATTTCGGACAGTGAATTAAAGGATACTCCAACGACTGAAAGCTCTGTTTCTGCCCCAGGCGTGGTTGCCCCAAACATGGCTGCCCGCAAGCTCTTTCGAATGGAAGTTGATCAGCAGACTGCTAAATTCCAGGAGCTGTTGAGCCTCAAGCTTGACGAAGACGTTGAGCTGGCCGATCTGACAGCGATGGCAGGATTTCTTGGGCCTATGAGTGGTGGTGCTAAGTTAGCTAAAATGACTCATGTCATGGAGTTGCTGGATGCTATGTCACAATGGGTGGAGTTTTTCTGCGAGAATGGGCAGGAGCAGCCCTCTGAGGCGAGAGCCCATCAGCAAGTCATGATTAAGGACTCTATTCCGACGATGGTTAATGGCTGTATTTGCTTGAGGAGCATGGCCAGTGAATCCATCAATGAAGAAGAGATCAGTGTTGATCTGCTTCGGGAAGCGTCTGATATTAGCTCAGCGTTAAATATTTCGGACAGTGAATTAAAGGATACCCCAACGACTGAAAACTCTGTTTCTGCCCCAAAAGAGCAGAGTGAGCCTCAGATCTGTGACAATCAACAAGCATTGAGCGAAAAGAGCAGCCAGCATATTGCGAATATCTCGATTGCTGATACGTCAGAATGCTCGGAACTAACTGAACCTGAACTGGTAAAACAGGTAGAAGTAACGCCCGCAATCCTTAAAATGCGGGGTTTTTTCTGGAAAGAACTGGAAGAGCGGGTAGAGATATTGACCCAGCATTTGTTAGAGTTGGAGCAAGGGCTCAGTTCTCCCAAACGTCTGGAGACCATGATGCGTATGGCACATACCATCAAGGGAGGAGCGCGTCTTGCGGATATTGATCCCGTCGTGCAGTTGGCACATATCCTGGAAGATATCTTTGTCAGCGCCCAGCAGCAGCAAATTACGATCAATAGTAACCATACGGATCTGTTGCTCAAAAGCGTGGACTCTGTGATTCAGCTATCGAGGCAGGCGACTGAGCAGAGCGGCATTGACACGACTACTCTTCAGAATTACCAGTTGTTGAAGCAGGAGTTGAAAAAGGTTCTGGTCGATGCGGACAGTTTTAAGAGCAAGGCGAATGATGCTGATGTCGTCGATGAATCGATTGAGGTAGTGAGCACTGATTGCAATGATACGGTCGAAGACGTCGTCGATGAACCGGCTGAGGCCGTGAGCACTGATTGTGTTGATGCGGTGGCTGAGCGGGTCATCCGGGTGAATGCGGAAAAACTGAATAAGGTGATCGGACTGGCGGGAGAACTGTCAGTGGAATCCAGACAGTTGAAGAAGTTTTGGCAAGAAAATATCAAGCTGAGACGCAACGCCAGAGCCATGACTATAACGGCCGAAAAGTGCATTGAGATGATGAAAAGTCATCAAACAAATGAAAGCGACAGACACTATCTAAAAGAGCTGATGCGTGAGTCCTTAGCGATTGAATCTACTGTCAATCATCACTGTGAAGTACTGGAAAGTTACGAGCGCAAGACCACGGGCTTGACGGATAAACTGATTCGTGAAACGTTGGCTCACAGAATGAGGCCGTTTAAAGAAGGTACACAGGGATTACTTAGGCTGGCTCGTACTGTGTCAAAGAAGCTTGGAAAGCAGGTGCACTTGGATCTTCGTGGAGAAAATACTCGAGTTGATCGGGATATTCTTGAGAAGCTGAATGTTCCCCTGACACATCTGATCCAAAATGCGATAGATCATGGTATGGAAACAGCGGAAGAACGCCGGAAAGCAGGCAAGCCGAAAGAGGGCCATATTGTAGTTGAAGCTGGCCACAAAGCTGGACTTCTGGTCGTGACGGTAAAAGATGATGGTGGCGGTATCCATCGTGAGAAGCTTCGAAAATCTATTATCAAGAAAAAGATGGCGACTGAAGAGATGGTGGCCAATATGTCCGATACAGAGCTCTATGAGTTTCTGCTGTTACCCAATTTTTCCTTGAAAGATCAAGTGAGCACTGTTTCAGGTCGTGGCGTAGGCATGGATCTCATACATGAGATGATGCAGGAGCTTCGGGGACGTATTGTTATTCACTCTGAAGAGGGGAAGGGTTGCTGCTTTGAGCTTTTGCTACCGCTGACTCTGTCGATGTTGCGCTGTGTGGTGGTTGAAGTCTCAGGCTTTTACTATGCTCTGCCGGTTGGCCCATTGAATGAGGTCATAACGTTTGCTAAAAAATCGATCAAGACTCTCGAAAATCGACAATATATCAGGGGCAGTGGTGGCGTCCAGCTCGGTCTGGTAAATGCCCGTCAATTATTGGAACTACCTGAAATAGAGCAAGAAAAGAGTACTCATCATTATGCGATAGTGCTGGGGCGGGGGGTACATCAATATGCGATGACAGTTGACTCTGTCATTGGTGAAACCACATTGGTTGAGCGTCCGATTGATAGTCGCATGGGTAAAATTCAGGATGTCAGTTCAGCGGCTTTTCTGGATGATGGAACCTCTATTTTGATTCTGGACGTTGATGATTTGATCCTATCGATTGGGCGTCTAATTTCAGGAGGACGGGTCGGTAAGTGTGATAATTCTGAATCGACAGATGAGCAGGTTGCCAACGCTAAGCGGATACTAATAGTGGATGATTCCATGACGGTACGTGAGCTGGAACGTAGTCTGTTAGAGGATAATGGTTACCGAGTAGATGTTGCCGTTGACGGTGCAGATGGCTGGAATGCCGTACGAACGAATCATTATGATTTGGTGATCTCCGACATTGATATGCCTCGTATGGATGGATTTGAGTTTGTTTCACATATTCGCAGAGAGCCCCATCTTCAGCATTTGCCGGTCATTATCGTATCTTATAAGGATCGGGAATCAGATAGAAAACGTGGCATGGAAGTCGGGGCTGATCACTATCTCACCAAGGGTAGTTTCATGGATGAAACGTTTATCAGTACTGTTAAGGATCTGATAGGCGATCCTTTACCTGATAAATCTGTTAGCAGCGGAGGTTCATAAGTGTATGAATGTAGGAATCGTTGAACCTGAGTTACAAAACAGAAAGATGCTTGTGCGGCTTATACAGAAGGAACTCGGGTGGAAAGTGCTCTGGGAGGTCAGTAATGGATCGGTTGCTATCCGTCATTGTCGGACTCAAAAGCCTGAGCTGATCTTGATAGCACTCACGTTGCCTGATAATGAAAGTAGTGTAGAAGTCATCCGACAAATCATGCAGGATTATGCCTGTGCCATAGTTATCACCCATGCCAAACAGTGCACTGACACTCTCTTCAGGGGGCTTTCAGCTGGTGCACTTGATTCTATGGAAATGCCTTCAAGCAAGTCGGGCAGTCTTTCACATTGTGTGAATAAGATGAATGCGGTGAAAGTGCTTGTGCAGGATACTGCACCGATCCTGAAGGCGGAGGCGCTTCCCCCTTCAGGTTGTGCGGTCTTGCAGCGTATGACAGAGCAATCAACCAATATGTTGATTGCTATTGGTTGTTCTACCGGTGGTCCTGAAGCGGTTGCACAGTTGCTGGCGACGCTACCAGCCGATTTTCCGGCGGCGGTGGTGATCGTCCAGCATGTTGATGAAGGGCACGCACTGAGTATGTCGAAATGGCTGGATTCGCAGATTCCCATGAAAATTCAGGTGATAGAAGGCGGGGAAGAGCCGCAATCTGGTAAGGTGTTACTGGCTAAAACGAATGATCATTTGGTCATGAATCGCATGGGGCGGTTGATTTATACCAAAGAGCCGATCAGTAATCCATACCGTCCCTCCGTTGATGAATTTTTTTGCAGTGCTGGGCAGTACTGGAGGAAGAAGATGATGGCAGTGTTGTTGACCGGGATGGGGCGTGACGGCGGTCGAGGGCTGCTGGCCCTGAGGCGGCTGGGTCACCCCACGTTTGCTCAGAGTGAGGCCAGCTGTGCAATTTATGGTATGCCAAAGGATGCGATTCAGCGTGGTGCTGCTGATGAAATACTGGACCCGAAGCATATTGGATTGCGATTACGGGAGAAGATTCTTTTGTCCTCTAATACAACAGATACACAAAGAGGAAGGCGTCCATGATAACCCCTAATAACCCCATTGGAAAGCGGATTAATACACAATATGAGTATCTTGTGTTATTGGTTGATGATGATCCCATGGTGGCTGAAGCCTTGCGTCTGATGCTGGAGGGCGAAAATGACATTAGACTGCACTACTGCTCAGATGCTGGCGATGCCCTGAATATGGCTGAACAGCTTAAGCCAACGGTCATACTGCTTGATATGGTGATGCCAAATATTGATGGACTGACCCTGTTACGTTATATGAGAGTGAGTGAGCAAACGCAATTAGTTCCGGTGATTGCCTTGTCCATGAAGAATGACGCAAAGCTGAAAGCGGATGTATTCAGTGCCGGGGGAAATGATTATCTTATCAAGTTACCAGAATCGGTTGAGCTACTGGCCAGAATTCGTTACCACTCACAGTGTTATATCAGATTGTTACAGCGTGATGAAGCGTTTCGCGCTCTGGATGTCAGCCAGCAAGATCTGGCAGCCAGCAATATCAAACTGCAACAGTTGGCAAGTATGGATGGGTTGACTGGGGTTGCTAATCGGCGAACGTTCCAGGAATCCATTGCTCAAGAGTGGGTTCGAGCGAAAGAGGAGCAAACGCCTTTCTCTCTGATCATGATGGATATCGACTTTTTCAAGAAATGTAATGATCATTATGGCCATCAGCATGGTGATGATGTGCTGTGCAGTGTTGCCAAAGCGCTGGAGGCTTGTTCGAAACGATCTGCGGGCATGGTGGCTCGTTACGGTGGTGAAGAGTTTGTTGTTCTGCTTCCGGGAGTATCGGAGGATGACGCTGCTGACGTTGCGGAGAAGCTTCGCTCAGCGGTTGAGATGCTGAAGCTGGAGAATGCCGAATCAGATGTCTGTGAATGGGTCACCATCAGTTTGGGTGTGGCGACGTGCAGGCCTGGATCTGGCGAGATAGAGACTGAGAAGCTAATCAAACGGGCTGATGATGCACTATATGAGGCCAAAGATAGTGGACGTAACCGGGTCGTTAAGGCGTCTGACGGTACGAATGCTGGTACATCGTCATGATACGAAAAAACGTAATGAACAGTCATCAACATAGTGTATTGCTGGTGGAGGATGAGAGAAAAAAAACAGTAACAAAGTTGCAAACGCTGCTCTCTTCTCAAGGGTACAGTTGTGAGATTGTGAGTGACTGGCAGGAGGCGTTGCAGAAGGTTAAGCGCCGTAACTTTGATCTGGTGGTCTGTGCTTACCGTTTAAAGGGTAAAAATGGTGTTATGTTGTTTCAAGAAATGCTGAGTGAAAAGCCCAGGCAGGTGGGCTTAATAGTGAGTAACTTTAGTGATGTTAGAGTCGTTTCTGATGATACCCGTAACATGGATGGCATCGGTTATCTGGTTAGCCCTTGTCAGGATGCTAAGTTGCTGCATATGGTCAAAAAGATGATCAGTCACGGTAAAATGCGTTCAATAAACGAGACGTCTGAAAAGAGAGGCGATGCGTATAACTTAGATGACAAGGTTTATAGTCAGAGTGCGATGAATGATCTGGATCGAGTCTATCCTGGCATCACTCAAGGGGCATGGGGTGGCCCCTTTAATTCTGGAATGCGCAGGTAATCCCGCCAACTCTCAAATCAGAGCACTGCACATGTTCTGTTTGGCAGAGCCTCTGATCAGGAACCTGCGTGGGTGACCTGAAGAATGCTGTGACGAATCTCACTGGGTAGTACTCGCATGGCATCTTTGGCAACCACCGTCATATCCTCACCAAATTCCAGTTTGTTCTCATCGTTAATGTGAATGACCGCATTGTGTTGTAGTGCTTCAATAAAGTGTCGGAACAACGTTGTATCGAAAAACTCCGGCGCATTCATTCCATGAATAACCGATAGGCGTTGAGCCATATCACGGCTTTGGCTTTCCATGAATTCTGCATCCACCTGTCCGGAGCCATTGCGCAGGAGAAGGCTAATCACCACGTAGAAACGTTCAAGTGTTTGTTGAATGGGACGGGAGAGGATCGTCAGGGTGACAAAGCCGGTGGAACCAGATTCTGGACAGCGCCAACGGGTACCTTCGGCCGTTATCAGGCCAGCATCAGCTAGTGCAGAGAGCCAGCAAATGATGACGCTGTCTAGTGCTGTTTGATCCCATTGGAGGAATAGCTCGGATTTCAGGTACGGATAGAGACTACAACAGAAGTCGATCACTTCTTGCTGTTCAATCGCATGGCTGTTGACAAACATCCGGCTGATCAGCGAAGGAATGGCAAACAGATGCAGGATATTGTTGCGATAGTAGGTCATTAGTATGGCGTTGCGATCATCCATTCGGATGATGTCACCGAGGCTATCAGTTTGCCTGTAGACCATTTCCATGGACTCTACATAGCGAATCATATCCTGACCTGAGAGGTTGCTGGGCAGGGTGGTGTGATCGCTGTAAGGCACCTTTTGCAGCAGTTTCTGGCAGGCTTCCAGCTGAATGATCAGCTCTTCTTCACCCAGCGCATGACGGGGAGCACTCAGTAATACCGTGGCGACCAGATTGATCGGATTGATAGCTGCCGCACTGTTAATTCGGCTGACAATGAGAGTGCCCAGGTTGTTGATGGCATGTCGTAGCCATTCAGGGCGTGAATTATCGCCATAGTGTGCCTCCTTCCATGCGGGTTGTTCTTGATTCAAAAACTGGTCGAGTTCAATGGGTTCGCCAAAGTTGACATAGGCATGGCCAAAGCTGCTCTTCAGACTGGCGACCGTTCGAATGATATCGAAAGGCGACTCTTTTTTCTTGGCCTTGTCATGAAGTTCACTTAAATATGTATTGATTTCCAACAGCTTTTCATAGCCGATATAGACAGGAATAAAGGCGATAGGCTTACGATGGTTGCGCAGGAAACTGTGCAGAGTGATAGCTAACAAGCCTGTCTTGGGGGGGAGGGTTCGACCGGTGCGTGAGCGTCCACCTTCCACGAAGTACTCGGTGGGAAAGCCTCGGGTTAATAGTGTGTGCATGTATTCATTGAATACTGCGCTGTAGAGCGGATTATCCTTAAAGCTTCGGCGCATGAAGAAGGCACCGCAACGGCGCAGCAGTGGGCCGATTAGCGGCATGTTCAGGTTGATCCCGGCGGCAGTGTGCGGCGGCTGGAGCCCGTTATAGAACAGAACATAAGCGAGCAACAGGTAATCGACATGGCTGCGATGGCAGGGGACGTAAATCAGCTCATGGCTGCCGGCTAACTTGCGAACTGGTTCAATGTGGTTGACGTCAACGCCGTTATAGATCTTGTTCCAGAACCAGGTCAGTACTTTGTCTAAAAAGCGGATGGCGGAATAGTTGAAGTCTGAGGCGATCTCTCGTGCATAATATAGGGCTTTTGCCTCGGCTTTTTCCAATGAGGTCGACTGGGTTTCAGCTCGCTCGGCAATGGCTTTACAGACGATACTGGAACGGATAATGCCGTTAATCAGAATCCGTCGGTGTGATAGGTCTGGGCCGATGATTGACGCATGAATCTGGCGAAAATGTACCCGAAGGAGACGACTGATTTTTCGAAGGGTTCGCTGGTGAGATAGATTTTCATCGACAATCTCGCGCAGTGATAGTGCGGAGCCGAAATGTAGTACTGTTTGGCGACCGTGTATCAGGATGGCCAGACATTTCCGGAACCGGCTACCAATATGGTAGTTCCAGGCAAACAACAGCTTGAATGGTGAACTCTCTTTGTCTGGCGCTCGTCCCCAGAAAATGCTAACGGGAACGATCTGGATATCCTGTTCACGCTGCTTCTCTACTGCATTGACCATCCGTATCAGACGGTCAGAATGATATATGCGCTCACGTTGCAGGAAGAGACCTTTCGATCTGCTCAGGAAGAAATAAGCGTGCTTTTCGTGAATAAAATGGCCGCTGATCAATGGGGTGTAAGGTCTGGGCAGTCCCGCTTTCAGGCACTCTTTATCGAGCACCAAGAGATTCGACAGGGAGTAGTTGGGCAGGACGTAGACAATGGGTTTGTCAGCATCCAGTCCGAGTGATTCAAGGCTGTTGTTGTGTGCTCGGGTTTGTATCCAGAAAAGCATGAGCCGCAGTAGGCCGAACAGAAAGCGGTTGAGTGGGATTGGTTTATTCATAGCAGTCTGCAGATCCGGTAATATTGATGGTGTAACTAAATTAACTTAACTAACGGTGTGATTCCGAAAACCCAGAAAAATGCTTGCACGGCTAATGAGTTAGGGACAGGCATTATGATGCGCTAGTTTATGAGAGGGTCAGAGGCCAGCCATCGTTTGACTGATCAAGCCCACTCAATCAGTCGTTCATCACCATTCTCGGTAATTTGCCACCATTCATCCATGCTGGCGCTATTATCCTGCCAAAAAGCGCCGTTGCAGCGAACTTGGCAGTTCAAGGCGAGATAGCATGCGCGCGCACAGTCGACATCGCTTCCCCAAGGTGTCTCAGTGGAGTTAAACCAGAGGCTGGTCCAAGCCTTACCGGCAGCACCCTCGACGATGGTGATCGGTATTAGTTTGTTATTGATGGTCAGGGTCAGGGTATAGCTACGCCCCTCTTGGTTGATCTCCGAGCTCTTATCTCCCACGCTTTCTAGCCAAGTGATAATGGAGTCGATCGAAATACACTTGACGTAAATTTCAATGTCGGACTGCGGCATGACCTGTGTCTCTGTAGGGTGGCTGTGCTATGTGCATTATAGCTGATTTAGTGTGTCAAGCGTCATGGACACTGAACAGCGCTCACTATGCCCATTATGAGAGGAGCAGGCGATTGATTGTCTCATTATATGGCTTAACAATAGGTTGAGATAGCCTTGTTTGGTAAAGTCAAAGCGTTGGTGTGAGGGGGGGGTTTTACGTCATTGGCTAGATGACATGCAAGGCGTGGGGATAATATCAGACATTGTAGGATCAGACATTGTAGGTTTGCTGATAACACGACAGCATGTCTTGGCAGGGATAGTCCGTTATCCTCACGAGTTGACGTTAGTCACCCTTCATTAAGCTTTTCGCATTTTGTCACGCATTACGAAGCGTTTAATCGGGCGTTTAACGTCAAATGATCGGTTTTATAACGAGTCTCGCATCTGAGTGTTGACGTTGGATCAGGTCAACAGGTTGATCATGATCTGTTCATAGATATTGCTCAGAATATCGAGGTCATCGACCTTGACGCACTCATTGATCTGATGAATGGTGGTATTGCAGGGGCCGATTTCAACCAGTTGGCTTCCCGTAGGCGCAATAAATCGACCATCCGATGTGCCGCCAGTGGTTAATATCTGGGTGTTGAGTCCGGTGATCTCCTTTATAGCCGTGACTGTTGCATCAATCAGCGGACCGTCAGGAGTCAGGAATGGCTGACCGAACGGTGTCCAGTTTAATTCATACTCTAAGTTATGGCGTTTCAGCAGCTCTTCTGTTCTCTCTCTGAGTTGCTGATCGGTCAGTTCTGTGGAAAAACGAAAATTGAACATGACATCCAGTTCGCCTGGAATCACATTGCCCACGCCAGTACCGGCATGAAGGTTGGAAATCTGAAAGCTGGTGGCTGGGAAAAAGTCATTTCCATTGTCCCAGACCGTTTCGGTCAGTTCTGTGAGCGCTGGCGTGGCTCTATGAATCGGGTTGTCAGCCCGATGAGGATAGGCGACGTGTCCTTGATGTCCCTTAATCGTAAGTTCTCCCGTCAGTGATCCGCGTCGGCCGTTTTTGATCACATCTCCGGTCTGCTCGGTGCTAGAGGGTTCACCGACGATGCACCAGTTAATTTTCTCTTTGCGGCTCTCCAAGGTTTCCATGACTTTCCGGGTGCCGTTGACGGCCTCTCCTTCTTCGTCACTGGTGATCAGTAGGGCGATAGAGCCTTTATGTCCCGGATGTTTCGCCAGAAAGCGTTCGATGGCCGTGATCATGGCGGCCAAGCTGCCTTTCATGTCCGCAGCACCACGGCCGTAGAGATATCCATCTCTAAACGTGGGGGTGAATGGCGGCGAATCCCATTGATCCTCAGGACCTGAAAGCACGACATCGGTATGACCGGCAAATGCCAGTACGGAACCCCGATTGCCACGGCGCAACCAGAGATTGTCTACGTCGCCATAGCGCAGTTTCTCGACCATGAACCCCAGTGGTGCAAGGCGTTCGGCCATCAGGTTTTGGCAGCCTGCATCGTCTGGGGTGACGGAGGGACGCGAGATTAGTTCACATGCGAGAGTGATTGTGGGTGAGTGATACTTCATAATACTTCCAGTAAATGTTGTGACTATAACAAGATGATACGTAAGAGCCATTACTTTAGCAGAGTGTTGCGCCTAAAAATGTTGGAGTTCTAGACAGACTGGTGAGCCTGCTAAACAAAATCGATGAAAGCCTATGGGGAAGTCGCTAAAAACCGTCGCTCAGCTCAAAAAATGAGCTAACCACTCAACGATCGGTTGACTCTCTCTTATTGACAAAATCTATCGACAACAGCAAACGTTTGCATAATGACTCAATAGCAACGAGATATTTTCATCTCGTTTGATATTCAGTCGAGTCATCCGGCCAGAGATAAAACTGCTGTCATACAAAAATATTAAGCATCAGCACTGGATAATAACTAGGGCGACGACCATCTTTGCTATTTGAGTTTTTGTAAATGCCACTTCTTAATAGTATTTTTAATACAAAAACTTCCAAATTAAGTCATCTTTAATGTGTTAATAAGCTTTGATGGTTATCGTGATATGCAGAGTTTAAAATGCGCTTCTAAGGTAAGGCAATTAAGACAATGGGACTAAAATTTGAGAGATTAGAAACTCCTAATAATAATTAGAATCTTCTAATAATTTCATGCAGTCTAACTTAAGCGTAATTTATTCGAAAGTATATAGATCCAATCAAATATATTATGAATATGCATGCAATAAAGTAGCATGGAGCCGTGTTCAAAATACTCACTGGTAGTGCTGGATGAATACTGCCATGCTCTACGATTTAACGATGTTAATCTGTTTTATTCTTGTATTCGCAGAGATCTTCAATGAGGCAAGAGCCGCACTGGGGTTTGCGGGCTTTGCAGACATAACGGCCATGCAGGATGAGCCAGTGGTGGGCATCGATCAGAAACTCTTTGGGTGTCACTCTGAGAAGCTGCTTTTCAACGTCAAGCACATTCTTGCCCGGTGCGATACCGATACGATTGGATATTCGAAAAATGTGGGTGTCCACGGCCATGGTTGGCTGACCAAACGCAGTGTTCAAGATTACGTTGGCGGTTTTGCGGCCCACGCCTGGCAGTGCTTCCAGAGCCTCGCGATGATCAGGTATCGTGCTATTGTGCTGATCAATCAGTATTCGGCAGGTTTTGATGACATTCTCCGCTTTGCTGTTAAACAGACCGATGCTCTTGATGTAGTCCTTCAGTCCATCAACACCGAGGGCGTAGATAGTCTCAGGGGTATTGGCCACCGGATAGAGCTTTCGGGTAGCCTTGTTGACACCCACATCCGTGGCCTGAGCCGACAGGATGACAGCAATCAGCAGCTCGAACGGGGAGGCATACTCTAGTTCGGTGGTGGGATGGGGGTTGTTATCGCGAAAACGCTCAAAGATTAGTCTGCGCTTTTCCTTGTTCATTGATAACGCCTTATTCATTGGCAAAAATGGGTGGAATTATACCATCCTGAATCCATGAGTTATTGATTTTATTGACGAACCCCCGATCAATTTCTTGATGATTGGTGGCTCAGTCGACTTTGATTTGAGGTTCAAAAGGTTGGAAATTCAATATTCAGCTCAAGTTAGGTCTCATTTCGCTGTTTTTGGAACCGTTGGGTGCAATCCCCATGCTTACCGTCAGTGGAGTAGCACCAGCATCGAAAAAATCCATGCCCAGACAGAGCTTGTTAACAGAGTTCGTGTCTGGTTTGATGGAGTGATTTAAAACCACTGTAATGTAGACCACCAATTAGGGAAAGGATAAGAGGTAGTGTGTAGAGGAGCTTTTCTTTTAGACAGAGCCTTTTTGCTGGATGTCACACTGATGGGTTTGGTCAAATTCGACAACTCCTCCTCATCTTCATGGACACGGTCTTCGTTCTTTTTTTCAAGGGAAACGTCGGTTGTTTTTTGAAGATTGGCAAGTATGTTGTTAAGTTTTCTAAAACGTTTTTTTTTCAGTTGTTGCTCTACGAATTCGTGTTGGTTTTGTGAAATTAATACAGAATGATTATACCAGTCTGTTTCACAACACCAGTAAAAAGATGAACTGCATTTAGAGCATTTTATGTAAGGGCAGCCTCCTATTTTTTCGATTAAAACTTTACAGTTTTTTTTCTGCCTATCAGCGCATGGCTTAATAGTATCTATATTCTTAATCAGATATTTTATTGTTTCTATATAATCTTCTTCTCGCCTTTCTTTGGTCTGCGGACATTCGTGCTCAGGTGTCCAAATATTCTGGCAAAGTGAGTGATGCAATCTGACGCGTTGATTAGTGTGATACTCTATATTGTCGCACTGGAAATATATTGTATTATGATTGAGAAGATACGCTTTTTTACATTGGTCATCATTACAGAATACGGGAATACCATCGGAGTGAGTTACGTGAAAATTAGCAATATAACGTTGATGAAAGTGAGACAAAATACTTTTGGCTGTCTCAGATAATGCTTGTTCGTGTTCGCCTAGTTTAATGGGAGATTCACACCCTATGCACTCTATCATCTGGTGTTGGTTTATCCCGTGTTCAAGAGATATTTTATCTTGCATCTCGATGTTTTTCGAGAAACAGTCCAAACATACGAGGTTGCTACAGCAGGTGGTTTTGAAGGTGGTTGCGGTATCATAATAACAAATCTCACATGGAGTGCCTTGTGATAACGGGATAATATCAGCCAGCGGAAAAGGAGACACTGGTTTATTGCTACTGCTCTCTTTAGGTGTTGCAAGGGGATGGCTGTGATTCTTTAATATACCCTCGTGCGTGAGAAGGTGCTTTTTATAGCGGCGGGAGGAAAAGTCATTTTGACGACCATGTTTCAAGAGGAGTGCAACGAAATAGCTTATGTCATATTCTGGGGTATTGAGTTGCTTCGTAATGTAGGTAACATCATCGTCAAAGGTTGGTGTTCCTGATTGCTTCTGGCCTATTTCTTCAATGAGTTGATAGACAGTTTTAATATCATCCTTTTCGATCATCTGTAAAAGTTGTATGCCGTCGATGCTAGGTGACGTATTGATCGGTAACTCTTCTGAAACAGAACACTCTTCGGAGCGGGGATGTTGGGCAATATGATCCAGCTCTGGATGATAAGAGGGTATAGCATGAATGCCTTCGAACATCAGCACTTCATGAATAACGATAGCCTCCTCAAAAGCCGATTTAGATTTTCCTGCTATTACCTTTGCATAGTTGGAATTGAACATCTCTCTGGCCGATAGGGGTAAATCTTTTTCGGCAACATTTATATCACTATGTAACTTACCTTTTTGTTTACGAACAGCGTTAAGATACTGAATGATGGGTTTCAAGTTTGGAATATAACAGCCATTGAGGCGGATGTTTCTCTCATCTATATCGTCATTCATCACCCATTCCGACCAATCCGACGAGTTATGTTCTATTGAACATAGTGCTTTTGTTATATTTCTTTCCGCAAGCGGTGAACAGGAAGAGAGGGTATTCCTTAAGGTTTTTAAAAAACAATGACGATTATTACCCGATGGTTTACGCCTGTGAAAACAAGACGTGTTAGCGACTTCTTCGTCGACAGGCTCAGGTCTTATCGTGTGTATGAAAGAGTATCCGTTTACTTTGTATTGCATGCTCATAATTGTATTCTATCAATTAAAATAAATAGGATGTTCGTCATTATATGAAAAATGAATAACATAATTAATAACAAGCTAGTTACATTTTCTGTTTTCTGTTTGATACCATATATTTTTATCTCATATTTTTTGGTTACAGATGAACATTTTTCAATTTTTTATGTCTTACTTAAATCGGAAACAAAGGTATATCTTATGCGTACTCATTATTCTTTATCGTCTTCTTCTTCTTCATCGTCTTCTTCTTCTTCATCGTCAATCTTGGATGTTTCAGGTACTACCCAGCATATGCAGGAGGAAAGTATGCCACAGATTTCGATGTTAAGACCTAATCAAAGTGATGAGGAAGTATCCAAATCATTATCTCAATATTCATCTATTTCAGCAGTTAAGCCTTCTTGTACTTATAATATATTTCGCTTATGGTTTGGTGCTGAGGGTATAATGAACTACATGCTATGGGCTAATTTAATCCAAGATCATCGATTGAATCCATCTAGTAATGTGTACCTTATTATTGACTCGGAAGATCATAGTGAAAACACCAATCAAAAAATAAATGATCTATCGAAAGAATTTGGAATCCATTTGCTTGATATTAATTGTCCGACCATTAGTTATAATACAATTATAACTTCAGATTTGGTTGAAAAAATAAAGCAGTGTAAAAATGATAAAAGCATGGGCTACAGTATACGGAAAGACTGGGTTCAAGTGTATCTTTGTACAATGGTTCCTTATTGTGCCACATTCGATATTGATTTGAGATTATTAAAGCCAATAGAGGATATAGTCAGACAAAAAAAGAAGGCGTATAATGATATCGGTGCAAGAGAAAAAAATAGGCCTAAATTCGTAAAAATTATTGTTAGAATGAAAGAAACGTGCGCTTTTGATCGTGTATATCAAAATACTAATGATATTCTGCTTGATGCTTTTATAAATTCGAGAAAAAATTAATAATTAGTCAAATGGGTGTTAGAAATCTTTATCAGATTGGGTTGGAAAGATTATGTGTTGAATATGCTAAAAACAAAAGTGAAGCCTTTAATTGTTTCGACAATGATTGTGATATTTTAAAAGTTTCTGATCTTATTTGTCCTCAAAAGAAAGAAGAAATTTATGCAAAACATCTATCTATTAGTGATAGAGAAGTGTATGAGCAACAAAAGGAATTAGTTAAGACTTATCTAAGTAAGCTTGAATCACCAAAGAGATGCTCATGGTGTTCTTTTTTATTCGGTAATATTTATTATGTTTTTAAATATAATTATGGATAATTTTGAGTAAAAAGTTGAATGCTTACCGTCAGTGGAGTAGCACCATCATTGAAAAAGTCAATGCCCAGACCCAGACAGAACCTGTTAACAGAGTTCGTGTCTGGGTTTGATGGAATGATTTAAAACCACTGCATTGTAGACCAATGAGGGATAAGAGGTAGTATGTAGAGGAGGTTTTTTTAGCAGAGCCTTTTTGCTGGATGCCACACTGAGGGATTTGGTCAAAGTCGACAACTCCTCCTCATCTTCATGGACACGGTCTTCGTTCTTTTTTCTGGGGAAACATCGATGGTTTTTTTGCAGATTTGCAAGTATATTGTTAAGTTTTTTTAGACGTTTTTCTTTCAGTTGTATCTCTACTAACTCGTGATTTTGATATGCATGTATTAGACAATGCTCACGCCCATTTTATGTTTCAAAATATCAGTAAAAAGTTGAATGGAATTTAAGGCATTTCATGTGATTGCAGTTTCTTTTGTTCTGTTGTGTTATTATTTTATTGGCCTATTTAGTTAACAAAATTGAATTTATATGTTTAATTAAAGTCTCATGATTTATATACATTAATTAATAGGATTAAATGTTATGCTTCCAAATATAAGCCGTGTATCATCCGGATACCAGCCAGCAGGTAACTTGACTAACGAGGAATTCATTGATTCGCAGATTAGGACAGGATATTATGAGCTCGTCATAGACTTGCTAGATACAGAAATAATGACTGAAAATCAGCTTAATATTATTAAAAGTAGATTTGAAAACAGATTAACTAATCAATATGTTAATTATATTAACCAGATGATTGATTTGGCAAGAGAATGTGGATTAGCACCGCAAGAGACCGTTGTTTCTCCTTTTAATGTAGCTGGTATTGAAGGAAGTGACCGCACGGTTTCCGCCACACCTGCTCACGATGTTCGAGCAATGGCAAATCAACCTCAAGCATCAAATCAAGCATTATCAGGTGCTAATCGATGCAATAATGATGATTCTAACTCCGTCAACCAAAGAAGTGGCCAGGGTGCGCTGATGAAAGTTAATCCGCAATGGAACGTAGAGTCTATATGGTCATTGAATCTTGTAGCTCAGTATTGTAATAAAACAGATATTGAAATTGACGCTGAAATAGATAAAGCAGACAGAGAAACTACACTTAGAATTATTGACTTTCAGCCAATGACACATGATCAATTAAATAGAATACTGCATGATGCTAGAGTCAAATTAGGCAGAAGAAAAATGAACGAGATATCTACAAGACTTGAATATTGCCCACCAGGAAAGCGGGAAATTAATACACCTTATTGGCGAAGGCTGTATATGAATGAATCACCGAAAGTTTTCGAAGATACGATATCTAGCAACGTCATACATGTTGGCAGACAAATAGAATATCAAAGGATGTTGGTGCCTATGACTGTGATTGTTACCGGTGCAAAATACAGAGACTTTATATCTTGCAATCCAAGTGGAGCTAATGAGGAGACAGCTCAATATATAATTGATATTTCCGAGACAATAATAATGAGGAGTGTTACAGACAGGCAAACAGTTAGTGTCGAGGATACAGACAGGCAAACAGTTAGTGTCGAGGATACGGCCAGGCAAACAGTTAGTGTCGAGGATACAGCCAGGCAAACAGATAGTGTCGACGATACAGCCAGGCAAACAGATAGTGTCGACGATACAGCCAGGCAAACAGATAGTGTCGACGATATCGCTAGGCAAACAGATAGTGGCAATGTGGAGTGGACACGGACTGGATATGTGCTGATTCATTTGCTTGTGAATTTGACCGTTGAAAATTACAATGAACTTAGGTTCCTGAGTCGAGAAGGAATTTTGAACTGAAATATGTTACGAAACTCTCTTGTTCTGCGGGAAAGGCAACAGGAGCTTGATAGGCAAAAAGCTCGAGAGACTGTTAATCGGCAGAACACGATAGCGTCTCTTTATCGGCGGACAGTGCAAAACGAGTATGAGCAGGTGAGAATGCAGCTGGCTTTTCGTGATAGCACTACTGGGTCTGAGTATGAAGCAGCATCAGCATCAGCATCAGCATCAGCAGCAACAGCACGGCGTGGAGTCCGTAGTGATTGGGATAGTGAAACTCAAAAACAAATGCTAGCGGAAGGTGGTGGCGATCAAGAGAAGTTACAAACAATAGAGGAGATAGAAGCCGAAACCGAGGCATTTAAAAAAGAAAAACAATGCGCCTACGAGTCCTGCACAAATGATTATTCTGTGCTTTATTTGCACGGCTCTGATGCAATAGCGCACATAATTCACTGTCAAGAACACGCTCTCTCAATAGATGATCGGTGCCCTAGATGCGATCAGGCAATTAAAGGTGTAGTGCCGATATATCTGACATGAGATTGATTGCCGGTATCTCTCGCCTACCCGTGCTGCGCCTGCGAAAAGCCTTAAACTACTTTAATTCGATTGAGTTTTTATCGGGCAAGCGTGTGTCACTTATGCTGGAAATTTAGGGTTTTGATAAATGATGAAATTTAAAAGAACAGTTTATTGTTGGCTGTTCTCGCACTGGATTCCGACGTAGCGAATGCAGCGATAGTGGCTGTGGCTACATTAACATTAACAGTGGGCGTCGTCGATATAGCCCTGTTGTTCGTCGGGTCGTGGCAGGTGTGGCTCTGATAGGAGCGTCCAAGGGTATTGATACATTTATGGCCCACTTGCGCAGGTTGTTTTGGCGATCGCTTCAGGATACGCAGGTAGTAAACACATTTCCTGTTAAATGGCTAAGGCTCCGCTGTATTAACGGGCCGCATTGGATATCGGATACCCTCTGGACTCATCGGATAAAACCGAGGCTGCCTTCCTTCTTCCGGCACCCCGCAGCTTACGAATGACTGGCCATCGCCGCCAAACTGACCCCAAACCCGATCATTATGGTGCCGCTCAACCACCGACTCAGCTGTTGAACGGTCTGATTTTTGCCTAATGATTCTCCTGCTTTGGCCATAATGGCCACTAGAGTGAGGTAGAAGACGAATGAGACGACAGCATAGGAGAGTCCTAGCACAAAAAGCTGTACTTGGGCATTGGCAGTAGAATCAATAAAATGGGGCAGAAAAGCAACAAAAAATAAAATGACCTTTGGGTTGCATAGATTAGTGCACAGTGCCTGTAGGAAGGGTCTGTGATTCTTTTGCTGATTTTGGACTGTCTCTTGTTTGAGATGATCCCTGTTCCTCAGTTTGCTAATGCCGAGACAGATCAGATAGATAGAGCCAGCCCATTTGACTATGGTAAAGGCGTTGGTTGATGCGGTCAGCAGTGCAGCGAGACCCATAGAGGTGGCAATCGTATGTATAACAAGGCCAAGGATGGTGCCCATCGCAGCCTCAAATCCCATACGAAATCCTTTTCTTGCACTCCAGCCTGCTATTAATATTACATCAGGTCCTGGGATCAGGAAAAATATTAGTGACGCTGAAACAAATGCCAGCCATTGTTCTATTCCCATTTTGTCTCTGCCAACCCCTCGAATCGTTAGATAGCATTAAGTATTTGGTACTGTCGAAGTGGAGTTAACTCTACACATATATACAGTTGTTAAATTTGGACTTTTAATTTATGGGATAGTTCAATAGAGGTTAATAAAAAATAATCAAATTAGACTTTAGTATGATTCGATAACATCGATTATATGTTGATTAAATATGGATATTCAGAAAATCTTCATAATAGAGCCCCCAGCCTATACTACGGCCCCCATAAATTCGGAACCATTTTCAAACTCATTGTGGCTTGTGGTAAATATGACTTATTTGTATTAATCGTTTTATCTGGACCGTTAATGGCAAAGGCGATTCTAATCATCGTTATAAACCCTAACTCAATCTATTGATGTTTAAGTGGGAAGCACGAGAAGAAATCCAACTGAGTTAACAGAGAAGTATCTTAAAATAATCAGTGCTGGATTAATACAACAAGTGCAATCGACTGAAATTTCATATGTGAGTTAGCTGCTGTATATTTCATAGCTCTCATATTAAGAAATAGAGGTCAGGAGTGAGTAAACAAACCAGACAATACAAACAACTGATTCAAGGGCAACGATATTAAATTAAAGCCCAGATTGGGATAGGATGCATTAAGAATAATGACGATAGTTTACAGCCCATGAAAAGCACAAACAAGGCACCTAAAACAGTGCCTTTAAATTATCAATGATGATGTTACTTCTTATTACAGAACTCTGGGTACGCTTCGATACCACACTCTGTAAGGTCAACACCTTCGCGCTCTGTTTTTCCGTTAACACGAAGACCCATGACTGCTTTGAGGATTGCCCAAACAATAAGAGATGTCCCGAATACCCAGATGAAGATCGTTGCAGCACCAATAAACTGTGCAGCAAATGATGCGCTGTCATTAGTAAATGGAACAATCATTACACCAAATAATCCAGCAACACCGTGAACCGAAATAGCACCCACGGGATCATCAATCTTTAATTTATCCAAAGTAATAATACTGAACACAACAAATACTCCACCAATGGCACCGATGATGGTTGCAGACAATGCTGTAGATGTATCTGGTCCCGCAGTAATGGAGACCAACCCAGCTAAAGCACCGTTTAACAGCATGGTTAAGTCTGCTTTACCGAATAATATACGTGCAGTGATTAACGCTGTCATTGCACCGCCAGTAGCTGCTGCGTTGGTATTCATAAATACAACGGCAACTGCGTTAGCGTTTTCTACACTGGCCAATGCTAATACGGAACCACCGTTGAAACCGAACCAACCGAACCAAAGGATAAAAGTACCTAAAGTTGCTATTGGCAAGTTTGCACCGGGTATTGCATTAATTTGACCATTAGCACCGTATTTACCTTTACGGGCGCCGAGTAACAGAACACCCGCTAATGCCGCTGAAGCGCCAGCTAAGTGTACAATGCTTGATCCTGCAAAATCAGTGAAACCAAAGTAGGTCATTTCACCATCAATCATGACATTTTCAGTTAGCTCAGCAAGACTGAACAAGCCGAAAACTGATTCTCCGCCCCAAGTCCAGCTACCTTCTATCGGGTAGATAAAGGAAGTCATAACGACTGAAAATGCAAGAAAAGCCCATAGTTTCATGCGCTCGGCAACTGCACCCGAGACAATAGACATAGCTGTTGCTACAAAGACAACTTGGAAGAAGAAGTCAGCAGAGGGTGCATGGGTAGCAGCTTTTTCAGTGCCGGTAACGCCGTCTGCTACAATACCGCTTAAGAAAAACATCTCTGCGCCGCCTTTGTACATAATGGAGTAACCACACATCATGTACATGGTGCATGAGATCGCAAACAAAGCTACGTTTTTAGTTAGAATTTCAGTGGTGTTCTTAGAACGTACAAGGCCGGCTTCAAGCATGGCAAAGCCTGCTGCCATCCACATAACCAACGCACCACACATAAGAAAATAGAACGTGTCCATTGCATATTGCAATTGAAGAATGTTGTCTTCCATCTTAAACCCTCTGCGCTAGGTTTTAGTCGAATTAAATGTTAAGGATTATTGTGTTCGTATCAATACCATTCAGATGGAATCTTACCCTATTTTATTGGTGTTTATACAGCCTGAATCTGTGACTTCAAAGCAAAAATAACTGCCTTAACCCCAGACAGTACAAGGCCTAACAGGTAAAATACACCCATATAAATATTTCATTTTCAGGGTGATTTTTCGTGAAGTCTTGTAACTTTTAATGTGGTTATCGCGTTTTTAAGTTACGCATCTTGCTTCATTTCGACTCTCGTCATCTGCTCCGGATTTAAGGCAACAGGCCGACTGCCTTACCCTGACGATTAAGTTGGCTGGCCAATCTCTTTTCCTTGCGGTCGAGTTTGCATTCCAGTTGCTTAATGCGCTTATTGTCCTGCTTGACTCCCTACCGGATTTGCTATATGAACTTACCTTCTGACTCTAAGTCTTTAAGGAAGTCCTCTTTCCAGCGTTTCACCATCTTTTCGAAACCATTGTTCCCGTTTAAATAACTATCCTGGGCATCTTCGTGGCGTAAAGGGATGGCGAATGATTGACAATTATATTTACTAAACACGTTTATAATCAAGCGAGACGACAAATATGATTCTTTAACTTAAAAGGAGTACTATACATTGTTCCACATATAGAACATTTACATGGGCTTTTATTTGCATGACTCTTCATATGCCTTTTCAAACCTGAGCTATATTCAAATGTTGTTTCACATATATGACATGGATGTAGTGTTCTACGAAAATGAATTTCCATATGAAATTTTAATCTTGATTTATTATAAAATGTTTTGTTACATTGATCACATTTAGGGTTTTCATTTTCATGAACATCAATATGGTGATTTAAATCGTCAGCTATATGAAATCTTTTATTACATAGAAAACATTCATATGGCTTTTCATTTAAATGATATTTAAGATGCCTTGAAAAATTTGAGAGTTTATTAAATTTTTTTTCACATGCCTTACATTTATATAATTCTTTATCTAAATGAATTTTATAATGTCTAAGTAAATATGAATTAAAAATAAAAATTTTTCCACATATAAGACATTTATGTTGTTTTTCATTTAAATGAACTGTTATATGAAGGTTTAAACTTTCACTATTATCAAATATTTTTTTACATTGATGACATTTATAACCTTGGTTTCCTATAGATGGTACTTGAGTAGTTTGTTTTGAATTATCCGAACTCGTGGATACAACAGGAGATTGAGGTGGTTTCGATACTGTATCACAAGCCGTATGATGAATTGACTTCTGCGTATTTTGTATATACGACTCACTTTCCTTCCAATAAGGACTAGAAAAATTATCGGTTTGGTTATTAATATCCAAATCATTAGAAGGTATTCTCAAACATTCATATTTTTTCGACGATCCTGGTGTATTTATTTCGTAATAATCCGACAACTTTAACGATTCATACTCGTTATTGTCGTCTATTTTGTTAGTTTCTCTAACATCTGTCATCCTATCAAAGCCTAATATATTATCAGTGAAATTATCAGTGAAATTATCTGTGAAATTATCAGATCTATCAGTCAATTCATTAATATTAGGTGGATCTTCCTCTGATTTATTTGTTATTTTTCTTGCCATCAAATTTTTTTGATTATATATATCATTAGGATTAACACAATACAATTTTTCATTATAATCGTCAATAAAATATGGTAATTCTGTTATTGGATCATTATAATTAATAGGTCTATTACTTTCTGAGTAATTACCGCTTTCAACATTAACTTGCGAAACTGAGATACTACGCTGATCAGTACTCGATTCTTTTTGATTACTGGATAACAATACATAAACACCGGATGTACTGTCTCCGTAAAAAAATCTATTTAACATATAATATAACCCCATAGTTAACTAATAAAATTGTTTTATATTGTATATAAAAAACAAACCCACCAGTGCGACACCGTGTAATTATACAGAACCACTTGAACAAATAGTCTAACAATTTTCACAGAGTGGAATGATAAAGAGTTTCACCAAAAGCCATGCAACTGATGGATTAAAGCAATAAGTGCAATCGACTGTCCTATGATATAAATAAAAATGAGTTTCGCTCTCTATACAGACTTCGAGTTTGTGAGAAAATTAAAATTTAATGAGATACTGCACTGCCTCGTCACTGATGGCATCTCTCGATACCTGTGTATTTCGTGACCTTCTTCCCACATCCTCTCACGGATTTGCAGTTGCCATCGTGCCATAAATCAACAAACAATACTCAAGAAACCCTTGCGCGCTGTTAGCAAAAGGCACGGTATTTTCAATATTGAATTGATTTGAACAGTTAGTGCTCTTTTGGCGACCGATAAAAGCGATTTTGATGCGATAGAAAATATTCGCAATGATGACTGGTTCAAGCGTTGCATGGGCATTCGGCAAATGCCGTCCTCCAATCGTTTACACCAAAGGTTTGATGAAGAGCGGGATTAATACAATAAGTGCAATCGACTGACATTGCATAGGTGAGTCAGCTGCTGTAGAACGATTACCCACATTGCAAAGATTAAACGATTTTGGCATAGAATGAGTCAGTATTGAAAGCATTGCCTGATCCAGTTTGAATAGCGAATTTCGAACAAATACTCATCGATAATTAACAGCGATCGTACCAAGGTTTAATTGTTTATCCACATAATTATTGCCGATAACAGAAGAGAATTGAACTTTATTTTTTCAGGTTTGTCCAACGCATATTCGACTAATGGCTGCACTGTTAGTTAGTAGCCATATTAGCCAGTGTGACTATCACTTTGTTAAAGTCAATGAGTTTAAAGATATGTTATTTGCATCGTACACCTACGAATTGAGGATTTTGTTATGAATGATAAATTAGGTTTTGATCTTACTTTTTGCCAGCGAGTTAAGATTTTTATACGGATACCTAGAAAAGAATCTTTTTTGAGTATATTTAGAGGGTTTTATGTTGACGTTGATGAAAAATTAAGAAATCTCATAGAACATATGAGAGATGAAAATAAAGCTGCTAAATGTGAAATAGCTACCAGAAAGATCAAATGCATTCAAAATAAAATTTCTCATGCCGTTTCAAATGAAAATTTAGATTTGCTTCAATTACTAGTAGAGAAGAAAGGATTAAAAATTGAACCTTTACATTCGCATCATGTGCATTCGGCCGTTTCCAAAGGCAGAAAAAACGTGGATTTGGTTCGGTACTTGGTCGAGCATAATGCTTTGAGTAAAGAAAATCTACAAAATGATGAAGGGAATACTCCCTTGCATATTGCCATCGAAGCAGATAACTTCAATATGGCTGACTACCTGTTAACGATTAATATTGATATGAATGTAGAAAATAAGGATGGAGAATTTCCTTTGTATGTAGCCATCAACAATGATAATTTTAGGATTGCTGAGCGCATGTTATCGGTTAAGTATTGTGATCTGAATATGGAAAATAGTAACGGGGATAATCACTTTCATATTGCTGCTAATTATGACAATACTGAAATGCTTGAACTCCTAATGAAATTTGAGGAATTGAATGGTGGGTCTGAAATTTATAATCATTGGACAAAAGAAAATAAATACGGCTATTCTCCATTACACTTAGCTATTATCCAGTGTTTTTCAAAGTAGCCTAAGAAAAAACCAAATCCGATCAAGAGAAAATTTCGACTGCTATCTCAGCGAATGATTTAGATTTGCTTAAGTTAAAAATAGAGAAAGAAGAATTAAAACTTGAACCTTTTTGTTCGCATTATGTGCATTTTTCCGTTTCAAAAGGCAACGTGGATTTGGTTCGGTACTGGGTCGATAACCATGCTTTGAAGAAAGAAAATCTACAAAATAATGAATGGAGTACTCCCGTTCATACTGCCATCGAAAATAATGATGTTAAGATGACTGAATACCTATTAACAACTCGAGACCTCAGCATAATCAGCGACTTTAGCTGCGCTCATTAAACTTTCCTCATTTTATCACCCATTACGAAACTCATTGTGGCATTTAACGCCAAATAATCGGTTTTATACTTATTTCTAGTGCTTTACACCGATTTTCTACGCACCTACTCCCGCAGAACATGTTTTTGGCACACCAAAAACTGAGCGCCTTTGCGAATGTTCGCTACCATAGCAGCCAGTCCAAACATCGTTGCATTTTTAGCAAGACCCATGAACCGAATTCTAGCAAGCCCGTAATGTCTTTTATAGGTGGCAAAAGGACGCTCACCGCCAGCCCGTGTTACCGCTATTTCTTGAGTTATACTGAAGTCTCAATTCATTATATTGGTGTGAATATAGAAAATAATCAGAGAGATACTCCCCTTCATATTGCTTTCAGAAAAACAAACCTTGAAATAGTTAAACTCTTGTTAGAATTTGATTTACAATTCCATGATAAGGATTATGTTTATTTTCATAGAATCAGCAAATACACATAAACATGATGTAAGCCCCTTAGATATAGCTAACGATGAAGTCAGTGATGATAAGAAAACATATAGCACTTTCGAGCAAGTGGCCATTATTACTGCCTAGCAGCCATATCAGGATTTAATTTTTGGCAATATAATAATCATCGGTGGCAGAAACATTGAACTTTTTGTTTAGAAATCAGCCTAATAATACTACGATAATGTAAAAGTGTTCTACTTTAGTCTCGAAATTTGAAGGTTTAGAAAAATGATAGGCTGTGGCATATTTAATTTTAATACTACATACGATCAAAAGGATTTTTATGAATGATAAGTTAGGTGTCGATCTTACAGTTTGCCAACGAATAAGGATTTTTTGCGTCCTTCCTAGCATGGTTTCTTTTATAGGTATATTTGTAGGGTTTTATGTTTATTCCGAAGCTGATGATAAGTTACTATTCCTCATAAAAGAGATGAACGCTGAAAATAAAACTGCTAATATTAATGTGGATGATAGATTAGTATCAGTATGTGTTGATAACACTCAACAATATGTTTCAGAGCCAATTCAAAAGAAAATAAAACAGGAAGTTATAGAGCCACTAACTCAAGAGCAAACTCAAGAGCAAACTCAAGAGCAAATTGAAGAGCAAATTGAAAAGCAAATTCAAAAAAAGATTCAATGTGTGAATGATTGTGAATTTCAACAGCGAAAAGATTCTGCTCTTAAAGAGCAGTGCCCTCTTACGTATGCTGTCGAAAAATGTGACTTAAATTTGCTTAAGAACCTAATAGAAGAAGATAAATTTGAAATTAAATCTTGTAATTCTTCTGCTGAGCCTCTTATTCATTTGGCCGTTGCCACTGGATTCGTGGATTTGCTCAGCTACCTAATCGGTATCAATAATGATAATGAAGAGAATCTAATAGATAACTATGGGAATAATCCCTTGCATGTTGCCGCTAAAAATCGCAGTTTGAAAATGGCTAGATATCTGTTAACAGGTGATGATTTTGATATGAATGTTGCCAATGGCAATGGAGATATTCCCTTGCATATTGCCATCATAGCAGGCAACGTATCGATGGCTCAATACATGTTAGCAATAAATGCATTTGATGTGTGTGCAGTCAATAACAATAACGATACCATCTTACATCTTGCCGCCGAAAGTCGTAATTTAGCGATGATTAGCTACTTACTAAACACTAACGGTATGGGTGTTCATATGGAAAACAACAATGGAAATACTCCCCTTAATATAGCTACCATAAATAATGATACTCCGATAATCAATTACTTATTGGAGTATATGCTTATTACTAAATCAGCGACTTAACTGATGATTGATATGCCTGTAGGTCATGCTATTAAAGGCCTGTAAAGGTGTAGTTGATTATACGGTAATTCACCGCATGGGTGAATTTTCACATGATAATTTATCGTTCTACAACCCTTTCAACATAAGAATCTCAGTCATTTTCGATACATTCAAAATCACGAATTCAAGTAGTTTTTAATGGCGTTATCATACATTAAGCGAATGGGCTTTGCTGATCGGTCTTGATCGCTGTAATGCACGGAAAG
>JAGLCE010000024.1 GCA_023146365.1 Endozoicomonadaceae bacterium | reverse complement strand
CTTTGTGTTGATGGCTTGACCATTTGACTTAATCGGCAGACAACTCTCCAAAGCAAGACAACAAAGGCTTTCACCGAAGGTCATGGCGTTCTGTGTTCTGAATAGTGGAAAAAATCTTCATAAACCCGCTCTGTCGGTAATGTTTGTTCACTTTTTAATAAGTTCTGAACAGTTCTCAGTAAAAAGCTGAATTCGGAACTTCACTTAGTACTCTTAAGCGATGGAAATGGGAAAGTAACCAAGCAGTCACGATTTACGATTTCAGGCGCAAAGTTAACTCTTTCTTGATAGGATCATCTCCTATTCCTTCCCACTGGATTCGTCCATTGATTAGCTGCTCTCGAACATACATATGGTCTTTTCCTAGCCAGTTCGTGCCATAGTCTTTCGAGTCCATCGGCACCTTACGTTTGGCATTATTTACAGCGGTATTATAATTTATTCCTATGCCCCATCTTTTGTCATTAGGAGCTAGTTCATATAGGTGTTGTGAATTTTTGGCGCTCTCAAAGAGTGCCTTACGATATTCTGGATCTTGTGATGCTTTACTGAAAAGTGCATGAAGCATTACAGTGTTGCTTATGGTATCCCACGATGATGCATCGAATGATGGGCTGTTTTTATATATCTTACCATCAGGCGGTGTTCTAGATGCTATTTGTTTTGCGATACCTGGGCTACTAGCCTTTCTTATATCTTCAGCACGTTCTGGATCAGATTCTTTGAATTTTGCAGCTTGAAACAAATGCTCAGCTGTTTGATACTCTTTATCGTCGACTCGGATCGGATACTGTCCCTTATGGTAATTTGTGTAGCAATAAGGACCATGTTGACTGTCATTGTAATAAAATCCACAATGGCTCGTGTTGCTTGGATCGTAGTTTGGCATAACATTTGTCGGTACCTCTGTCGTACACGCAGTGTATTCAGGCCGTGCTTTAATTGCGAGCCAATCGTTATGGGTTGTACATGGGTAGTGAATGAAATTGAGGTATGATATTTTTATTGTCGAATTAACATTTTCATCGGTTGAGCTAATAGGTTGATTGCCTAGTATATTGCCTAGGCTTTGCTCTTCAATATCAGAGTGTGAGGATTTACTAGGTGGACAACAGCAATATGTGAAAATACTTTTAATTTTTTGAAGTGCTAATTGGCATTTGCCCAGAATGTAGGTGCATATCTGTCTGACTTTGCTAATTTTTCTCTTTTTTAGTAACTCTGGAGCTAGTATCCCGATATTTATGTGATCTGCATCGGCGGGAATCTTGGAAGGGAACTCGTTTGGATTAAGCCTTAAACCACAGCAATGCTTATTGATAGCATTACGTAGAGCTAATCGTTCCTCGGGATCACTTGTCTTTACGATCCTTCCATTTTTACTCCATCCGAAATTAGATACAGAGAATTCTTCAATATAGTTGTCTGATCTTGCCGCTTGTAGTGCATTGTACAATTGTGTTTGACTAATATTTGAAGGCACAACTTTAATCTCCTAAAAACTCTTAACATTGATTATGATAAAGTATCATTGGATTATGACAATGTCTATAACAATTAAAGTGGATTATGTTAGATATACTAACATTACTGCTAGGTTATTCATTTTTTTCATACGTCACTGTTTTCATATATCACTTTTTTGTTGTTAAAGGTTTATTTCGACACGCTCAATGTAAAGCTTTGTTGATGATATTTTTAGTAGCCAGTAATTTATTATGATCAGTACTTTTATAGTGCGCTATCAGCATAAATTTCTGCATCTTCTAGCAATACTTCAAACAGGTTAGAGTTATTAACATTACCTGCGGTGTAATTGTAACTTTGGACAAAACCATCCTCTTCTACCTTTGCATACGTTTGAAACTATAAATTGTTTTTCTTTTCCCGTCAGAACCATTCTTCACGTTATAGGCTGCTTCAGGACCTTGTGTATTTTCAGTATTTAGTGCAATATCTGGCACTTCCCTCTTCATCCGATAGCTGATGTTTTCAGGAGACCAGCCAAGCAACTATCCTTGCTTTATGATAGGGATGTAGTTTCTCTGTTTTGCTAAGCTTTCGTTATAGTTTTGAGCCATTAGGTGCGCTGATTCTGAGTCGCCTGAATAGGGATCGTTTTACCCTGCGCATGGATATGATCAATTGGAATTATGACTCTCAAATTCATTAAAAACATGTCAGATGCTGTGAGAATCTAGACGTTGCTTGAAGCGTGTTTTCTAAGTGACGTCATTTTGATTCGTCGAGTGTTGCAGCACTGAAAGTATCCGTCAGATAACACTCTGCATACCCGCAAGGCAAAGAACGAGAAAACTTTATCAATATTTGTGCTTGATTGACAACAATAGAACAGTACACTGAGTTTTGTGAAGGAAAAATACTACCTTGTGCACTGTTAGTCGTTTAGTCGTTTATGATCGGTTCGGCACAAATATACGTAGGGATTCGATAATATCCTTGAAGCTCTCCATGAACAGTCTGGCGATGTCGTTGTCTCTGATGATTGAGACGCGACATATTGACTAGCTGCCGAGTATGCTTGAAAACGCCATACTGACAACAAAGTAGCGATATACAGTCAGCAGGATAGAACTTATGCACATTCACAAGCACTTTATTAATGGTCTACTAACGAAAGGCTGCGAGCACTCTCAGCCTGTATTTAACCCAGCGACAGGCGAGCAGACCAGTGTTGTTTCGCTCGCCAGTGCGGAAGATGCTGAATATGCAATCACCGTGGCCAAAGCCGCCTTCGCTGCGTGGAAAAAGACCACGCCACTGAGTCGCGCTCGGATTATGTTTCGATTTAAGGAGCTGGTGGAACAGCATCTTGAAGAGCTGGCGGCTCTTCTTACTTCTGAGCACGGGAAACTGTTTGAGGATGCCTGCGGAGAGATGATCCGCGGGCTGGAAGTGGTCGAGTTTGCCTGCGGCATTCCCCACCTACTGAAAGGTGAACATACCGAGAATGTCGGTACGGGGGTGGATGCTTGGACCGTCAACCAACCACTGGGCGTAGTAGCTGGCATTACCCCGTTCAATTTCCCCGCGATGGTTCCAATGTGGATGTTTCCCCTTGCCATCGCCTGCGGTAACACTTTTATCCTGAAGCCCTCTGAAAAAGATCCGTCGCTGCCATTGCGTTTTGCAGAATTAATGAAGGAGGCTGGCTTGCCGGATGGTGTTTTCAATGTCGTGAACGGTGACAAAGAAGCGGTGGATGTGCTGCTGACCCATCCTGATATTCAGGCAGTGAGCTTTGTCGGTTCTACGCCGATTGCCGAATATATTTATACGACAGCATCGGCGCATGGCAAGCGGGTGCAAGCGCTGGGTGGCGCCAAAAATCATATGGTTGTTATGCCTGATGCGGATATGGATCAGGTCGTCAATGCCCTTGTAGGGGCCGCTTATGGCTCAGCAGGTGAGCGTTGTATGGCGATATCGATTGCTGTTGCCGTCGGTGATGTGGCGGACAAACTGGTTGAGAAACTGGCGATCAAAGTGTCTGAACTTAAGATTGGAAATGGTAAGGAAAAAGGCTTGGAGATGGGACCATTGATCAGTCGTCAACATCTGGACAAGGTTAAGCGTTATGTGGATCTGGGCGTTGAAGAAGGTGCTGACCTAGTGGTCGATGGCCGAAATTTGACGGTAGCGGGCTGCGAGAATGGTTACTTTATCGGTGGCTGCCTGTTTGATCATGTATCGTCTGATATGACGATTTATCAGAAAGAAATTTTTGGACCTGTCTTGTGTGTTGTCCGAGTGCCTGATTATAGCGCTGCGGTTGAGTTGATCAACGCTCATGAATATGGCAATGGTACGGCAATTTTTACCCGAGATGGTGACTGTGCACGTCAGTATGCCCATGAGATTCAGGTTGGCATGGTCGGGATTAATGTACCAATCCCAGTACCAATGGCGTTCCATAGTTTTGGTGGCTGGAAACGTTCTCTGTTTGGTCCACTGCATATGCACGGCCCAGATGGCGTTCGGTTCTATACACGACGAAAGGCTATTACTTCACGCTGGCCAACCGGAATCCGCAACGGCGCAGAGTTTGTCATTCCGACAATGAAATGATCGTCTGAATAGTGTCTGGTGACAATTTTATGCTTCGCGGCCATTAATGCTCGGTGGTATACCGACTGGTTGAGCAGTCGTGAGAATCCTATTTTAAATGACCGAGCGTGTTTCACAATGAGACCTCCTTTTGCTAAAAAAAAGCCTTACATATTAGAAATGCACGACCATAGACGCATTGATAATTACTACTGGCTACGTGATGACAGTCGTAAAGATCAAGAAGTTCTCTCTTGGCTTAAAGCGGAAAATGACTATGTTAAGCATGTCATGGCGCCCTATGCCGAATTACAGGAATCTCTGTACCTAGAGTTAACAGGCCGTATTAAAAAAGACGATTCCACGGTTCCCGTGCTGGAGCGCGGCTACTGGTATTACACTCGCTACAGTGGTGATAACGAATATCCCATCCATGCCCGAAAAGCAGCAACACTTGAGAACGAGGAATATATTCTTCTGGATGGCAACCATCTGGCAGAAGGCCATAAGTTTTTTAGCATTGGCGATATGGATATCAGTCTTGACAATCGCTTGATGGCTTGGAGTGAAGATACAGTTGGTCGGCGTATTTATAGCGTGTATTTCAAAAACCTTGAAACTGGGGAATTATTAAACGACAGGCTTTCACAAACGACAGGCGACGTTATGTGGGCAGCGGATCATAAAACCGTATTTTATATTCGTCAGGATCCACAAACCCTGCTGGGTTACCAAGTGTTCAGACATACACTGGGCACCGACCAAGCAAAGGATGCACTGGTTTATGAAGAGTTGGACAAACGTTTTTATACCGGCATCGATCGAACCCGAGACGACACCACGCTACTGATTACCCATAACAGCACGACACAGAGTGCCGTCTCTCTGCTCGACTCCATAACACCAGAGGGTGAGTTTGTACCTTTCCTCACAAGGGAAGCGGAGCATGAATACGATATCGCCAAACTGGATGACTGGTATTACATCCGCACTAACTGGCAGGCTACCAATTTTCGCTTGATGAAGGTTCACAAGGATCACACAATCGAAAAATCTAATTGGCAGGAAGTCATCCCTCATCGAGACTCGGTTTACTTGGAAGACTATCTGCTATTCCGTGATGCACTGATATTAAATGAAAAAGAAAATGGCATCCCTCGTATTCGAGTCATACAGCCAAGCACAGGAAAAGAGCATCAGCTGTCGTTTGATGACTCGGCTTTTGTGGCGCATTTCTCAGATAATCCGAATATTGATGCAGCACGTGTCCGCATTTGGTACAGCTCTATGACTACGCCAGACACAATCTACGAATATGATTTGCTCACCAGTAAGCGTGAGCTATTAAAGCAGAGAGAGATTCCCGGTGGATTCAATCCAGCGGAATACAGTAGCGAACGTACATTCATCACAGCGTCAGATGGTACAGGGATTCCCGTGTCACTGGTGTGGCGTAATGATCGCTTCCAGAAAGACGGCACCAACCCACTATATCAGTATGGTTATGGCGCTTATGGATACACTATTGAGCCTTATTTCTCAGCCAGTCGCCTCTCCTTGCTGGATCGTGGCTTTATCTATGCCATTGCCCATGTCCGTGGGGGACAGATGCTGGGACGTCCTTGGTATGAAGCCGGTCGTCAGCAGCAGAAGCTTAATAGTTTTACCGACTTTATTGATGTGACTCGTGCATTGGTTACCAGACAATATGCAGACAAAAACAAGGTGTTTGCGTCAGGTGACAGTGCCGGTGGTCTGCTTATGGGCGTCGTCGTCAATATGGCACCAGAACTTTACTTAGGTGTCAATACCGATGTGCCTTTTGTGGATGTTGTTACCAGCATGCTGGATGAAAGTCTGCCACTAACCACCAATGAGTATGATGAATGGGGTAATCCAAACAACAAGATAGACTACGACTACATCCTTTCATACTCACCCTATGACAACGTCAAACAACAGAAGTATCCTAACATGCTGGTGACCACAGGACTGCACGACTCTCAAGTGCAGTATTTTGAACCCGCTAAATGGGTAGCAAAGCTACGCGAATACAAAACGGATGAAAACAAGCTACTGTTGTATACCAATATGGATGCTGGCCATGGCGGCGCGTCTGGGCGTTATCAGCAACAGAAAGAGCTCGCATTGGAATATGCTTTTTTTTTGAGTCTTCTGAATTAAAAGCTCTGATATCAAGCAGCGATGGTCTGTATCACATCAACGCTCCTCATACTTAGGTATGTAAAATGCTGAATACATGTAATAACCAGATCTTTTTTGGCCGGCAGATATGACAAGACCCCTTCAATGACATGACTGTGATAGGCCATCGCATATCTTTATCCGTTATTGTCAGATGTTTTTACGGATTTTTTTTATTGCTCGCAGTATGTCATGTCATCCTACACTATGCTGATACTAAGATAAGTATGACAGTGGAGAGGACATTATGAATGACAAGCTCAATGCTCATATTCAGGATCTTCATGATCTGCTGGACGGTCACCCAGTCGATGAGTGTACTGCTGCGAGTCTGCGACAGATTACTGATGAGCTGAAATTATCGCTGATCAGAGCGAAAGAAAACATTCCTGTTGAAACCTTCAATGATCGTTTTGAAAAAGAAGCCATTGAATTTGCTGAGAAGCATCCCAGTATTGCTCAAGCTATACGACAAGTTATGAATACTTTAAATAGTATCGGTATCTGATCATAGTCGCCTGGCTACATTGCAGCATAGCCAAACACTTTTTTTTGTCGGTTAAATGTCGAAAATTTTTTCAGGGTTCATTATTTTATCAGGATCAAAAACGCTTTTTACCCCGATCATCAACGCTATCTCTGCTGGCGAACGGGTATACGCAAGATACGCTTTCTTCAACAAGCCGACGCCGTGTTCTGCAGAGATCGAACCATCATATTTCTGCACAATATCAAAGATCCATTGACTCACCCTATGACAATGGGAGAGGAACTCATCCTGAGCCAGCGTCTCTGGCTTTAAAATATTCAGGTGCAGGTTGCCGTCACCTATGTGGCCAAACCAAATGATTTCGAAATCCGGATATTCTCGGGATACCACGGCATCAATAGCTGCCAAAAATGCCGGTACTTTTGACACTACAACAGAGAGATCATTTTTATACGGGCTCCAGCGGGAGATCGCTTCGCTGATATCCTCACGACAGCGCCACAGGTTGACGCGCTGTGTCTGGTTCTGGCTCATAACACCATCAACCACCCAGCCATTGTCAACGCACCGTTCAAACAACTGCATCGCTTGATCTGACAGTTGGTCATTCAAGCACTCGAACTCCAGCAAAGCATAGAACTCAGTATTCGTCTCAAAAGGACGTTGCACACCGACATGTTCCACTACTTTCGAAAGGGCTTTTTCTGAGAAGAACTCAAAGGCCGTTAAATCAATTTTATTTTGAAAGGTATCCAGTACCTTCATAATATTGCTCATCTCCGGTACGCCAAGCAGCAGAACCGTCAGCGCTTTTGGAGGACGAGTTAGGCGCATCGTTGCTTCAACAATCAAACCGAGTGTACCTTCACTCCCTATGAAAAGTTGTTGCAGATCATAGCCGGTATTGTTTTTCAAAAGGCCTTTATTGAATTCCAGCAATTGTCCAGTGCCAGTGACGACTTTCAGACCGGCGACCCAGTCACGGGTCATACCATAACGGATCACATTGATACCGCCAGCGTTAGTCGCAATATTACCGCCGATATGACTGGAGCCACTGGAAGCAAAGTCCACGGGATAATAGAGTCCCTGCTCTTCGGCAAACTGCTGCAACTGCTCGGTGATCAAGCCAGGGCCACAAACAACGGTGCGATCAACCGGATTGAACTTACTGATGGCATTCATGTCATCGAATGAGACAACAATTTCGCCACGCACCGCTACAGCTCCAGCACTAAGACCCGTTCGACCACCTGACGGTACCAGCCCAATACGCCGTTTGCGGGCAAAGTGTACGACGGCCTGAACGTGTTCTATGGTCTGCGGAAAGATAATGGCCAAAGGAGCCGGCTCATGGAAACGGGTCCAATCCCTCCCCCATGTCTGTAAGGAGTCGCTGTCATCCAGCACTTTGGCAGGTGACACGCACTCCGTTAACTCAGCGATCAGTTCGACACGCTTCTCCATTGAAAGAGCGCTCTGTGGAAACTGCTCGCAGGTCATACATTATCCCCATATTCGCGTATGTCATGATTAATCTGAATAAATTTCATCGAACAAGGTTGTCCGTTCTTCCTAGCAGGCTATGCTATCATGCCCGAAGATAGACTACGGGCATGAGACAACACAAAGGATGAAGTCGGGATAAGCGAGCATGGCCACAACATTACTATCACTGGACAAGAGAAAAATTCGTTTTCTGCTACTTGAGGGAATTCACCGGTCTGCGGTCGATAGCCTGAAAGCCCAAGGCTATACCAACATAGACTATCACTCAACCTCATTACCGGATGATGAGCTCAAGGCGCACATTAGTGGCGCTCATTTCGTTGGTATTCGCTCACAGACACAGCTAACTGAAGAGATTTTTGCCCATGCCGAAAAGCTGATTGCTGTCGGCTGTTTCTGCATCGGTACCAATCAGACTGACCTGAAAGCCGCGACTCGTCATGGCATCGCTGTTTTCAACGCACCGTATTCTAATACTCGCTCCGTTGCAGAGCTGGTCTTGGCGGAGGCCATACTGCTACTGCGTGGTGTTCCTGAAAAAAGTGCTCAAGCCCATCGAGGAGTATGGCGTAAAAGCGCAAAAAACGCTTATGAAGTTCGTGGTAAAAAGCTCGGCATTATCGGCTATGGCAATATTGGCAGTCAGTTGAGTGTGCTGGCGGAATCCCTGGGCATGGAAGTCTATTTTTACGATGTCGTCACACGCTTGCCTCTTGGCAATGCCTCCCAGATTTCTGATCTGAATGAACTACTCAGTTTGGCTGACATCATCACACTACACGTGCCAGACACACCGGCCACTCAGGAAATGATCGGCGAAGCCGAACTAGCGACGATGAAAAACAACGCCATTCTTATCAACGCGTCCCGCGGTACGGTTGTCGCTATGGATGCACTGGCCTCAGCCCTTCAATCCAAGAGGTTGCTTGGCGCTGCTATTGACGTTTTTCCCGTAGAACCGTACTCTAATGATGAGACGTTTTCTTCACCGCTACGTAAATTCGACAATGTCATTCTGACCCCTCATATCGGTGGAAGTACTCTGGAAGCTCAGGAAAATATCGGAAAAGAGGTAGCAGAAAAACTAGTGAAGTACAGTGATAATGGAACGTCACTGTCATCTGTTAATTTCCCAGAGGTTGCGTTGCCGGCTCATCTTGGAAAGCACCGTATCCTGCACATCCATGATAATGTGCCCGGCGTACTCTCAGCGATCAACCATATTTTTTCTGCCAATAATATCAATATCAGTGGCCAGTATCTGCAGACGTGTGAAGAGGTAGGTTACGTAGTGATTGATGTGGAAGCAGACCAAAGCCGATTTGCTCAAGAAAGACTTCAGGAAGTGCATGGTACTATTCGTTGCCGCATATTATATTAAGTAACAGGCTGACAGCGATGTAATGTTTCGCTGTTAGTCCTTCCCCGTCAAGAGACATGATAGAAATAAATCTACCAATGAAACGGTAAAACTTATAAAAAAATGGGACAAACTCATTGCCGGATCCTTATTAAAATAGATATTCATAGTGCTACATAAAATGATAAGACAACGCCTAAAACAGCTAAACTAAAACAGCCACTCTGTATGTCGCCGGAACGCATATACCTCAGAGTGCTATTTTTAGCACTACGCCCTTTCATCAAGGCAGACTCATCGAAGAGTAAACGTAAAGAAAAACCTGATACAAAGAGGTGGAATATCTAAATTATCCAATAACGACCGCATCCGCACTATATCTTATACTGTAGATATTTCAATCATGGAGCTGTATTTATTCCAAACTGAAATAAATGATTTTATTGTAATCAAAAGAAATTTTAAAGTTTACGTTATTTTGCATACGTTTGAACCTATTATTAAATGACAGGTATAAACAAATATATGGATGTTAAATATGTCAAAACTTATTCGAGAGCTTCTCGTAGAACACGCCCATCTCACTGATGCTCTTCTCAACATTCAGCGCATAGGGGTCCATACAGAACAAGGAAGGAGTCTCCTAATGCTGGCTAGGGACGAATTACTGTCTCATCTACAAAAAGAGGACGCCGAGCTCTATCCTGTACTTTTAAAAGCTGCAAAATCTGATGAACAACTGCAAGGCACGCTGGATAAGTATGCCAAAGATATGCAGACAATATCCGCCAGCGCACTGGCCTTTTTTGATAAGTACGGCTCTTGTGATCAAAAAGAAGGATTCGAAAATGACTGTAGGGGATTAATTAAGGTACTCTGCAAACGCATCCGTAATGAAGAAGCTGTGCTTTACAAGAAGTATGATGAACTTATGGACTAGGCGGGAAGCTTTTGGATTTCCACTGATAGATTGACCGGCGATGGAGGTGGAGATGGAGATGGAGATGGAGGTGGAGGTGGTAAATGTATAATCATTCTTTAGGCTTTCTGAAGCAATGATCAGCCAAAACAGCTCGCTGTATAAGCTCTGCAGCTTCCTCACCGCCTTCCTGTTCATGCACTTTCCAACCCACAATCTTTCGGCTGAATAGATCCAAAATCAGGTACAGATAATAGAGCCTGCCTCGCACCTTTGAGGGTAGGTAGTTGATATCCCATGACCAGACTTGGCTTGGGGCATGAGCAACGTGTGTCGTCGGGGCAGCACGCTTCTGCTTGGCCTTTGCTCGACCCCGATGATTAAGCTGGTTGGCCTCTTTGAGGATTCAGTAAATACTGGATTCAGAGGTGATATATTCTCCTTTATCCGCCAGTTTTGGGACAATTTGACTGGGCGGTAACTGGAAATATTCTGCTTGATTACAGATCCTTATTATCTTTCCCCTTTCTTGTTCTGTCAGTTTGTTCATCGGTGTTTGGCGTGATGTTAGCTCTATCAGTCAAGAGGCTCAATTATCGTAATGGAGCCAGTGACATTAATATTTTTTTGCGCGTTCATAACATTTTGAGTATAAGAAAGAATAAGATTTCCAACTATCGTTAAATTATCGGGTAGCAAAAAATCATTTTTATTATCGTTTATGTATCTAAAATCTTCGTTCACTATGTAATGAACATCATTTAAAAATTCATTAGCATCAATAAGTTCCTTTAAATCATTTGCAGAAATATGTTTAGTTTCCAATGTTGAGTTATTATTACGACCCACAATTTCAATGTTACATTTCATTAAATAATTTTTATATTCTGCACCAAAAATAGTGTTTTCATGATTTAAATTGTATAATCGTTGTACGTCAACTAATTTTACTTGACGTTTACCAAATACTGAACAGACTAACGTTTTAATACACTGAAAAATGTTAGTTATCGTATCTGTATGCGTGAAACAATTTTTATTCCAAGTATACGAACATAAGCCTTTTGGCGAAAATTTTATCATTTAATTATCCACCCATCAGCTATTAAAATTAATTATTAAGTTTGAATATTTTATTTTCCGTTTGTAATATTCTATCCGTTTTGCGTTTTCCTCTGTTAATTTATTGATTTTCTATATTGAATTAGATAATGATTATTTAAAAATATTCATTATTTTATTTAGAGTAACAAGAATTAAACAATATGTTTATTAGACATTAGTTGTATCTTGTTTGGTCGTCTGCAAGGGTCTTGTCTTGCTAACTGGCTATTTATCAACGGAGTAATCTTCTTATAGTTCTCGTTCCCACGCTCCTGCGTGGGCAATGCATACGGAATTAAATAATGGCGCGGATTTCAGTCATCAGTTCGACGGTATGCTCACGAAACACCATATCGTTTGGATGCAGATACGCGGATTTCAGTCATCAGTCCGACGGTATCCTCTCTCCATTGCATAGACATTTCCGAGGATGGGCTCATCTCTATTTCAGTCGCACCATCTGCTCCTGTTACTTCTATTCCTGTTCTTTCTGATTGCACTAGACGGTAGGATCCGAAGTGACCTACCTTCATAAACCATTCTAAACAAGATTTTCCGGGATGTTTAAATAGCTCCCAACCACGCTTACCCTGTTTATGACCACTGTAAATCGAGTAACTCACTAAGACAGTCGTCGTTACACCAGCAATAATACATCCTCCACCCAACAGTATGGGTATTAATGATATGTCCTCTACCGGTACGGGTGCTGCAATTGTCGGTTGCGCTGCCATTGTCGGTTGCGCTGTAATTGTCGGCTGCGCCACCATTGTCGGTTGCGCTGTAATTGTCGGCTGCGTTACCGGTTCAGTAGTTGTAGATTGCGTTACCGTTCGTTGATCAACATCATCGAAGGTACAATTAATGTTAATGGCTCTACTGTTGTTAATCTGAATAGTAGCCTCATCGCTGCTATGCCCTACCCATAAATATGCAGTAGAATCTGTTGCTGCTATAATAAAGCGACAGCAGATAGCGAACGTGTTAGAAATCTGCAGGAAAGGCGGTCCCAATTCTAAAGAACCTACAGCAAAACCTCCCCATGAGTTATCTCCTAAAGCCTGAATCATAGAATTGATAAGCGTAGCGCCGTTTATCTTAGCATCAACATTAACAAGCCCCGCTATTAGAGCAACCTTGGACGAATTTCCATGGGCTATAACATTAACCTGGTTAATGCTGCTTTGGTTGATAACGACGTCCTGTTCAGCTACTCCCGTCACACCTCCTACCGCCGCTGAATCTCCTAATGCCGTGATGTTAGATTTGCTAATCGTGTTATTTATACTTCCTGCACCGCCCCACATTCCTCCCGCCACACCACCGCAATTTGAATGACGTATCGTTGAAATAATCGAGCAGTTAAGGATTAGAGAATGTTCAATTCGAGACGAATCAAGTATATAATTGGCAATTATTCCAACATGAGGTGTATGAATATGTTGTTTTACTTGGCTATCCAACACTTGGATGGAGTTTATTGTGGCTTGATCACTTAGTGTGCTAGTAATCGTCGCAGTGCAAGAAGATAATCCGGTATTTGCACCACGGACAATGAGGTTAATAACGAGGGCATCGCCCTCCATAACTTGTATAAGACAACACGACAAATTTGAAATGGTATACCCTTGCCCATCTAAAGTACCGAGTAATTTTGGTATCGGTTGCGTAATATTACTGGCATCAATATTAGCGGTTAATCTATAGTGTCCATTGCTTGGGTATGCGGCAGACACACCAATCATTTTCAACATGTTGGCATTGTCGATATCAATCACATTGACAACTGGTTTAGCTCCGACAGTGCTGATTGAATTCAATACAATTACCAATGCACCTGTTTTTTTAAGAAAGTAGGCCTTCCTAAACAGAGGGGAACAAATAGCCGCCACTGTTACAGCTGTATTCTCTAGTGTGGGTTGCCAGTCAAATCCGTTAAATCCATTCTCATACAGTGGTCTGAATGCCGATGTAAAAAGACCTACCACACGATCTGTTAACCAGCGAACACCCCGCTTGATTAAATTGGCTACAATATTTTCTCTCTTGTGTTTAATATTATTAGCGTTTTCGTTTTCGCTTTCGCTTTCGCTTTCGGCACTATTTCGGTTATTATTTAGTGATCCAAGAAGAGTTTCATCGGTTTGTAAATTAACGTTTCTGTGATCTTGATGACCGTGAACTTCATGGTTTTCAGTGGCAAAGCGAGGCTCTTTTGATGTTAATGAATTCGTTTTTTCTGGAGATATTTCGGCTAATGAAATTGCATGTAGTCCAAACGTTTTAGCAGGCACTTCATTGTCAGATAAGTGTCGCATCTCATCTGTACTGTTGACGTTAACATGCGATGGTTTAGATAGCTCTATATTCATGGTGAATTCTCCAGATAGCTGAATAGATATTTAATCTAATGTGTTACTATATGAAGACACTTGTTATTGTAATAAGTTCATGGTGGTTTTCTAAATACTTAAAGAATGATTTTGTTGGCAATCTTTTCTCGCCAAATAATCCCCATACAGATGCATGGGGACGAGGGAATGGATAGGCGATTATTAATTCGAATAATCATGTTGTGTGGATTTAAATATTTGGTCAACGCTAGTTTTAGTTGGCTACAAAACTTGATCTGTTTCGAAAACGATGGAATGGTCACTCCCTTGCATAGACATTTCCGACAATAGGGTCATCTCTATTTCAGTCGCACCTTCTGCTCCTGTTACTTCTATTCCTGTTCCTTCTGATTGCACTGGACGGGAGGAGCTCTGACATACATTAGTAAGCCATTCCACACAAGACTTTCCGGGATGTTTAACTAGCTTCCAGCCACGCCCGCCCTGTTTATGACCACTGTAAATCGAGTAACTCACTAAGGCAGTCGTCGCTACACCAGCAAAAGCACATCCCCCATAAAACCCATACAACAGTGCAGGTGCTAATAATAAGCCCCCTAACTCTACGGGTTCTGCACTGGTAGATTGTGTAATGTTAAATTGCGTTACTGGTTCTGTCGTTGTAAATTGCGTTACCGATCGTTGATCAGCATCAGCGAGGGCACAATTAATGACTCTACTGTTGTTAATCTGAACCACGACCCTAGAGATATGGTGATTTCTGGTGTATGGGGGAAGGATTGACTGAGCGAGTTCTAGGCGACCTTAAGTTACGGTGATTTCTGGTGTATGGGGGAAGGATAGAGAGGATGGCGTATCCTGTTGATTGATCTCGCCAGATCAACAACCAACAGAAGGTGATACGACATGTCGAAGTTTACCCTGTCAGCTCTTTCCCAGCCAGAGAAGAATAGTACCGCCGATCCGCTTTCCGAATGACTCAGATCCGGTGCACGTCGTTTGATCGCCCAGGCAGTCGAGGCCGAGCTGCAGACGTTGCTCGATCAGCATGCTGATGTGCGACTATCTGATGGTCGGCAGGCAGTGGTTCGCAACGATCATTGGCCCGAGCGAACTGCGAATGTTTTCAGGCATAGCGATCACTCCATAAATCGTCGTATTTTTGGCAAAACTCTTGAATCGAGTTATGAATCAATTATGGTCTAAAGTTATAAGTATCTTTCGTAATCATTGTTTTCGCACTTAAGCACATTTTGGAAATATAGATGTGTATCAATGAAGCAAGTGCGGTAGTAAATGTAGCGATAATTTTTTATTTTATGAAAGCATATTGTCCATGTTATTAAGCTTCTATTCGGATAATGGGTTTTTGTGGGGACTATAATGAAACTGCAACAGCTACGCTATATCTGGGAAGTCGCTCATCACGAGCTAAATGTGTCAGCAACAGCGCAGAGTCTCTACACATCTCAACCTGGAATCAGTAAGCAGATTCGTCTGCTTGAGGATGAACTCGGTGTCGAGGTCTTTTCTCGTAGTGGCAAGCACCTGACTCAGATCACTCCAGCCGGTGAAAAGATTCTTGCAACCGCCGGAGAGATTCTTCGGCAAGTAGACTCCATCAAGCAGGTTGCTCAAGAGTTCAGTAACGAGAACAAAGGGGACCTAGCACTGGCGATCACCCACACACAGGCTCGCTATGTACTGCCACCGGTCATCAAGCAGTTTACTGACAAATACTCCGACGTTTCACTACATATGAACCAAGGTTCCCCGATGCAGATCTCCGAAATGGCTGCAAACGGCACGATGGATTTTGCCATCACCACTGAAGCCATGGAACAGTTCAAAGACTTGATTATGCTACCTTGCTACCAATGGAATCGTAGCATTCTGGTACCAAAGAACCACCCATTAGCACAGATATCTGAACTAACACTGTCGGATATCAGCAGATTTCCTATTATCGCGTATGTACTTAACTTTACTGGTCGTTCCAAGCTGGATGACGCCTTCATAAACGAAGGAATTGCACCCGATATAGTGTTTACGGCAATTGATGCGGATGTCATCAAGACGTATGTTCGATTAGGGCTTGGTATCGGTATTGTGGCTAGTATGTCTTATGATAAGGAACTTGACGCTGACTTGGTTGCACTGGATGCCTCACATCTGTTTGAGTTCAGTGTCACAAATATCGGATTTCGTAAAGGGCTATTTCTGCGAGGATTCATGTATAACTTCATGGAACTCTTGGCGCCGCATTTGACCAGAGAAGTGGTGGATACCGTTGTATCAATGAAGAGCAAGGTAGAAGTGAATGAGTTGCTTGAATCTATTAATCTGCCCATGCGCTGACAGTTTTCCGTCGTAAGAACAAGGTTGATCAGGCGCTGTCCGGATCAACCTTGTTATTTTCCCGCCTCTTTTCCTACACTTTTCTCCAAAGTCTCTTGCGTCAGCTTGAAATAAATCAAATACACACATTTGATGACCTGAAACTGGCTTTTTGCCAAGCCAGTATTAGGGATATTGCACTGTATTAATGGAACTCACTCACTGCATTTACAGGGTCACTGTTTTTTTCAGGCTTTCCAGCACCGTCATTAAGTTTCGCACCTTAGTGATGGATTCTTGATACTCCATCTCGCAGTCAGAATCTGCGACAATGCCGCCACCACCCCAGCAGTGAATCTGTTGTTCATCAACCACCAACGTGCGGATGGCAATATTGGTATCCATTCGCCCATGACTGCTGATGTAACCAATGGCTCCGCAGTAAACGGAGCGGGGTACGGGTTCCAATGCTCGAATGACTTCCATGGCACGAATTTTGGGCACCCCGGTAATGGATCCACCAGGGAAGGCATCCCGCAACAGCATGAGAGGGTCACGGCCGTCTGCCAACTGACCCGTTACGGTACTGACCAAGTGGTGTACATTGGCATAGCTCTCTAAACCAAAAAGCACTGGCACCTTGATGGAACCCGGCTTGCAATTGCGCCCTAAGTCGTTGCGAAGCAAATCCACAATCATCAGATTTTCTGCTCGATCCTTTTCGCTAGTTAGCAGTTCGACGGCAGCGGCAGTATCTTCATCGATATCCTTGCTCCGAGGGCGGGTGCCTTTGATGGGACGAGCTTCGACACTGCCATGGTCAGATCGCAATAGACGCTCCGGTGAATGGCTCAACACTTTGAGATCATCAAAGTCCAGAAAGGCAGCAAAAGGTGTTGGACTGGCACGTCTTATTGCCTGATACGCGGCCCAAGGATCCCCTTGATAGTCTGCTGAGAAACGCTGAGTCAGGTTGACCTGGTAACAATCGCCTGCGGCAATCCACTCTTTGATATGGTGAAAGGCTTCCTGATAGTGAGCTTGCGTCATGTTGGCGGCAAATGGCGTACTGAGATGAAAATCTGATGTTGGCGTCACCGGCTTATGCAACAGGTATTCAATAACCTGTCGTTTTTTCTCTGCCATATCCGGATGGACGACAAGCCAGGTTCTGTCGACATGGTAATCCACTATGACGGCCCAAAGAAAAAGGCCAACCAGCATTTCCGGTTGAGTGGAATGTCGTGGCATGATATGTCTTGGTTCTAGGCTTTCATTCAACTCGTAGCCCCAGTAACCGGCCAGACCACCGGTAAACGGCAGACCTTGGTGGTCGATGGAGGAGGGCATGGCGGCGTACAGCGTATTAAATGGCAAGGTGTGGAGTTTTTGCCAGACTGGTTCATTGTCTGATTGGCACCAAGTGGCACTCTGGAAATGACGATACTTTTTGTCCGGTGCGGCGGTGAGGATATCGTATCGGTAGCGGTAGCTGCCGGTGGAGTGGGCGACACTGTCCAGCATCAGAGCGTTGCCCAACGGACGAATGCGCTCGAACCACTGAACTGAATCCGTTAGGTTTGGCAGCTCGGTGATGGAAAGGTGTCTCATTGCGGTGTTTCACTGCGATTGAGTCGACTGTGTCGGTATTGTATATCGGAACCGATCAGCAAAAAAAGGCAACATTCTCTATCATGGGCGGACTCAAAGCAGACTGCGTACTAAAATACGACATTATTCAACTGAGTAGCTCTCTGTGCAGAGTGCTATCATTTTTGCGCCTTTCAGCAATGTTGGACATGTTGGAAATGTTGGAATAGTCACCATCCGAGCTAGGTGTTACCTCTCATGATTCCGCACTGTATAGACACCATTGAAGGTATTCTTGGCGGCAACATGTTTGCTATCATACTGAGTCAATCCATCAGTCCGCCCAATAGCATTGGCAACACTTCCGAGTGAAAGAAAAACAACAATGACGATCATGAAACGGGGTCTTATTCTGATTCTGCTACTGGCCAGCTTGACTGCTCTGACGGTTAGTGTCCGATTTTATGCCAAAATAAACCGATTCTACCATGTACTGACCCTGTTTGGTCCGGATGTAATTCAGCACAATTTCAGAAATATGGGGACAATCTTCGCCTTTCGCACAGTACCTCGCACTGGGCCAATTTATGAACTGCCGGAAGCCTTCAGGCCTTTGCCTGCCACTTACCAATGGAATGACCAAAAGCATGATCTGGTCGACTGGCTGGATCGTACTGAAACCACCGGAATGATTGTCTTGAAAGACGGCCAGATAGTGTTTCAAGAATACTACCGTGGCAATGATGGAAATAGCCACACTATATCTTGGTCCGTGACAAAGTCATTCGTATCCGCATTGATCGGTTTTGCGGTGCAAGATGGTGTCATCAAAAGTCTGGACGAGCCGGTGACCTATTATGTGCCAACGTTGAAAACCAGCGGATATAACAATGTACGCATCAAAGATGTACTACAGATGTCATCAGGTATCGAGTTTAACGAGGATTACGATGATTTCCATTCAGACATCAACCGTATGGGCCGAACCATCGCATTGGGTACCAGCATTGATGACTTTGTCGTCTCACTGAGCAACGCCCGTAAACCCGGCACCTACAACCATTATGTCAGCATGGATACTCAGGTCATCGCAATGGTGTTGACCCGAGCGACAGGGAAAAACCTTTCGGACTATATGAAAGAAAAACTCTGGTCTCGACTGGGTGCAGAGCTTGATGCCTATTGGTTGACGGATGATAAAGGTGTGGAGCTGGCTTTCGGCGGTCTCAACAGCATCCTGCGTGATTACGCTCGGTTTGGGCAGTTCTACTTGGATGCGGGCAGGAATTGGCAGGGAGAACAGTTGTTGCCGGAAAGCTGGATAAAGGCATCAGTGACACCTGATGCTCCTCATCTCATGCCGGGCAAACATGCTGCTTCCGGTTCATCCTTCGGTTATGCCTATCAATGGTGGTTACCGGAAAAAACCACGAATGAAGAGGATTATCTGGCTATGGGGATTTATGGTCAGTTTCTCTATATCAACCCAAAGCATCGGGTAGTGATCGCCAAGTCTTCAGCCTATAGCGACCCTGATGCGATGAAAAACGAAAGTATTGCCGTATTCCGGCACATCGCTAGAAACATCTAAAGTAAGCGCTAAAGGGCTTTCTTTTTCACTGAGGATGGCCGATAACCGCGACCTACCACGATAATGATACGCATCATCGTGGTAGGTATTTTTTCATATACAGTTCTTCCAATGGATGAAATGTTATAATATAACGCTGTTTTTCGATGACTCCTGACGATGAATAAAGCTCCTCACTATGCCATTACTCCGAATCCTGCTGTTGCTGGCCTGTCTGGCACCTTTATCTCTCCCTGTCCTAGCCGATGGAAAAACACTTCCTATCAGGATGATCGCCAGTATCAAGCCCCTGCAACTGATTGCTGCAGCCATTACTGATGGTCTTAGTAAACCGGATGTTTTGCTGGATCCAGGTCTGTCGCCCCACAGCTATAGTATGAAACCCTCTGATATCCGTCGACTAACAGACGTTTCCGTCATTTTCTGGCTGGGTCCGGAGCTTGAGAAATTCCTCGAAAAACCGCTGGAACAACTGCCGAAAAAGCGTAATGGACAGCAACGGATCATTGCACTTATGTCAGCACCTGACATACAGCTTAGGGAGTGGGACGGCGAATCTCACCACCATGATCCTCATGAACATAGACATCATGGTAATATTGATTCCCACATTTGGTTATCACCAAGAAACGCCATCGCAATGGGTAAGGAGATTGCCAATACTCTATCGTTAGCCGATTCGGGTAATGCATCTCGTTACCGGAATAACTTGGCAACCTTTATTGAACAGGTTACAGCGGCCGACCTTGCGAACGATAAAGATCTGGCTGTCGTTCGCCAGCAGGGTTTTTTTGTCTTTCATGATGCCTGGGGCTATCTAGCTGACCATTACGGGCTGACCGTCAAAGGTGTCTTTGCCCTGAGTCCGGATCGACAGCCAGGTGCACGACATTTGATGAAGCTTAAAAACACCTTAAGGCTTGCTGGCCATACCTGCATTTTTCGCGAACCTCAGTTTAAACCGGCCTATATCGACCGGTTAACAGAAGGGCTGAATATTGGTGAGGCGGTGCTTGATCCCATGGCTGGGGATATTCCAGTCTTTGCCGACGGCTATCCACAATTTCTTCGTCATCTTGGTAGAACGATTGCCCGCTGCCTCACTGAATAATCACTGGTTCTATTCCAGTCTGACAACACGGTTCTTCCATTAATAGCGTCATAAAAGAGGCCTGCCCCCCCGTACTTGACAGAATAGGTTTACGACAACACATTGAATCAAAAAGGAAAATAAGGCCATGGCACACTGTAATCGATTTATGATTGAAGTTGAAGGCCGCTTAACTGACTATATTTAGTCAACCTTGAAAAACCATCTTTTAAAACAGTTTCCGCTGCATCACCACGCTTCTCATTACTTAGCTCATCACTTAGATTACTTAGCTCATCACTTAGGTTGTACAGCTATATTAATATATTAAATTAATACACGTCTATTAATATTCTGTTGTAGTAATGGAAATATTGAACTTATTTAAATAGATTATTGTCTAATTAAGTGATGTTAATATTAATAAAGAGGTCGTTATCTAAGGAAAAGATGGCAATTATCTTTTATGTATTAGTTAGTTTATTGAATATGAAATATTGTAATAATTAATGATTCAATAATATGGTGTTATTTTTTTGGTTAATTTAATAAGATACTTAACTCTATGGAATCTATAAGAATTTTATCTTTTAGAGAAAAAATTTCTTTGACGTTATTTGAAAAGTCAAGATCTATTGATCAGGGTTCATGTTTTTGGAAAAGTTTATTGTGGCTGGGTCGACTGGCTTGTTGTTGTTGTGATGAAGATACGTGTTTTGATCTTTTTTAT
>JAGLCE010000023.1 GCA_023146365.1 Endozoicomonadaceae bacterium | reverse complement strand
AAGATGGTTTTTCAGGGCCGACTAACTAGGATCTGTAGATAAGACTGTTTTAATGGTTATCTTAATGAACTGAGCACTGAATGCGCTTAGGTTATCGGGGGTTTTAGTGTCTTTGGTGAGTGTAAGTCCGCCTTAGTGTTCATTGGTGTCACCCATTCCCAACACTCTTATAAAGTATCGGGAATGGATGATCATTATTAAACCGTTAGATTTACAAAATCATCCATCTCTGAGACGGCTCACACGCTTCGTCCTTGGTCGGTTACTAGCGGCGATTATTGCGCCGTGTTGCCATTCATTGCCAAGCTTAGTTGGTGCAGTGCATCTTCTAATGTCGAATACGACTCTTGGTTACGTTGCTTATCCGGCGACTCTTTCAAGCTATCCAGTATTGAAGTAACTTCCTCATCTATGCTTTGTTCTTTAGCGACGATAGGTTTCATCTCAAAGTGGTGAAGGTCGGCCTGCGTTGTTTGTGGAGCAAGAGGACGCGTTCTATGCATCAGAGTCCCTTCCGCCGACTGGGCATCTGTTTCAAACCTTTCAGCTATTTGATCTTCGCGCATTTGTGTTATAGCTGCTTTAGATATCGGATCCGTCCACAGCTTATGGCTGGTCTCTTTTCGATTTTTTTCAGATTTTGTCTCTTGTATAGCTTTTTGACGACGTTGATACTCTGTAAGAGTAATAGCTTTGGGGCCTTTCTTTCGTGGAGCTATTCTGTCCGCGGCTCTCATCCAAGCACCTGGCGCACCGCCTGCCAATATTAAGGTAAGCACCATCACAGCCGTCCATATTAATGCCGTATAAACGTCGCTATTAACTAGATCCTCATCAATACCAGGAATAGTGACATTCGGGCATCGTGTTGCTTCAGCTAAAGAGTTAGCTCCATTAATAGCATCGTATCCTATCGAAGCGTAGGTGCCAACGCCAGCGAATGCCAACCCTCCGGCTACGCACCTAAGCGGACCTAATGTGACTTTCATTAATCGGTTTAAGCCGTTTGTCGTTAATGCTTCATTATCGGGATTGCGAAGAGAGTTAAACATGTGCTTTATAGCGTAAGGAACACATGTAAAGGAGTCAAAAAATGAAACAATATTATCCATCAAAAAAACACCCTGTACTGTATATGAATGCTGTTTGGCTAGTTGAAGTGGAAAATTAATATTGGTATCGGCTAACCGCTGCAGTAATGCAGTACAGTCAATTTTTCCAGCAATTCCTAAATGAGTAAGAAGTGATGGCGTTGCAAATGCATCTGATAGCCCCTTGCCTGATATTCCCATACAGGCGAATCGAAGCATTACCTTAATCACGCCCTGCAAACGAGATAGAATAGAATGATGTGGTAGCGTCTTATCGTGTATAGTTGCTATCACATCTTCCAGAACGTAGGGATTACTATGCAATCGATTCAACAGCGTTTTGAATGTTATAATATCTGAGATATTAACATCCAAGATAAGCTCATTTGGATTATCATTCAGTGCTATTGACTGATTGTACAGATCCACCAAAGAGGTAAGTAGCTGTGCAGCCTTGTTTATTGTGCCATGATAATCCTTATCAGCATACAACACTTCTCGAGCATCAGCTGTTATTCCAGATAATAATCGCATACCCATAAATATAGGTAGCATACTTTCAGCGGCCCAATTACAAGATGCACCTAATATACCTGCAGCCTGATGAAGTGCAGAAGGATCCGTTATGTCACCACCGAGTAATTTGATCATTCCATCATGCGCATTAAATGCATCAAGCATAGGAGAATATAATGCGGCTGCGCAAACAACTGTCATCGGTACTGCAAATTTCATTTGATCGAGTTTTGGTAATTTTTTAAATTCCTTTATTTTATCTTTTAATTTAACAGGATCCCTTATAACGCTCAGCAATGCATCAGAGTACATTGCGCCAGCAGACCATCCTGCAACAATAAAGGTTGCCCAAGCCTTCGCAGAATTATAATTACCACGAACAATACCTGAAAGATTGATTGTTGAAAATACATAAGCAAAAAAACCAGTCGCTATCTCTTTACAAGTGATTGGGCCCACTATGTCATTTTCTAGTTTAGAAAAAACAAAAAACATATCTATAAGAAATTCATCTAATTTTTCACCGGTTAGAGACGATATTTCTTTCTTGTGTGTCGCTGTAGTGAGAAGTTCTATCTCTTCTTTTGATTCAGTGATAGTTGATATATTTGCTGCCCTGATATTAGAAAAATCCGCTGATCGACCGTATTTTGGATTAGATTCTGATTGACTAAATTCGCATAACGGTTTAGACAAATTAGGATTACTTGTGGTTTGTCGTGAGAGCGGATGTGTATCAATATTGCGTTTAGATATTGGCTTTTTGTTTGTCGTTTTCTCTTTACTGTCACTCATCCCTAGCAAGAGTGAATTACTATCATTACTGGAATTCGCCTCGCCTCCACTCGAATTATTCAAATAGTGATTGCTGTTATGAATTATACCCATTTCCGTTGATTTGCTTCGTGCGCTATGGTACATACGTTAGTACTCCTACCAGTTAGCTGTAAATAGCTGTAAGTTAAATTAATAAAGAATAATCTGTTCGCAAGTATAAGAACAATAAAACAGATAACATTCACTAACAAAAAGCATGTAATTTTATTTAATATTAGTGCGATGCTAGACAAGACAAAAAATTATCCTGTTTACTAGAATAAAAAACGGTACACTGGCTATTCTTTTTCGTAGATGTCGATGAGAAAGTACATATCGGTGACAGGGAGATCGACACTGTTTTATGGGAAAAGGCTCATGAGGGATGTTGGTAACATTGATTGAACGCGTGAATAACAATATGTGTCGTTCATGTTTATTCAGGCATGCTGAGATTGTTAAAGGCGCAATGATTCAATGAATGCATTCATTGAAGGCGCTCTTTCATACGATCAAGTTTGATAATGGTAAAGAGTTTGCCTGTCACGATCAAATAAAGGTGACATGTGGCGCTAACAATTATTTTGCGCATCCTTTTACTTTTGGACGTGCGGCTTGAATGAAGATCACAATGAGCTAATACACCCGTATCTACCGAAAGGCGCTAAGCTGGATAAGGTTCCGTCGAAGATATTGCCTTGATCTAAAGTAGGCTCAATAAGAGGCTAGGGAAGTTGCTTCACTATAAAACACTTAATGAAGTTTACGATATTATGCGTTTAGCTGCATAATTATGATGTGTCGCACTGGCGACTGCAATTTACGATATATTTACAGGCAGACAATGTTTCATTTTCCATACCGTTCATGTCGGGTTACACTGAAACTTAAGTGGCGAGTGGGAGAGGATTCCATGAGCGATAAAAAAACAGCCATGAGCCGGAGGAGAACTGCCATGAGTGACCAGTATGATCATGGAGATGACTTTCTTGAACGCTATGAAATGCTGATAAGTCGTTTTCGAGAGTCACATCAAAATCCACAGGATTTTATCGCCGATTGTTTAAGAGAAGGTGCCGTTACTGCCAATGACGCAATTCTTTTGATGAAGTATCTCAAGTCTAGCGTCGAGTCACGTTCGTTCGCCCTGGCTGATCTCAGCGATGAGTCGTATTTTCGCTTGGGTCTTTATGAAGCCGATCATCCAGATTCCGAAAACAACCCTGTATTTGTCATCCAGTTTGATGGCAGGTTAAACCAACATAAAGAAAAAATAGACGTTGTTCTGGAAGAGTTTGCTCGTTCGGTCGCCGAGATCCTCTGTCTTGATACGGAGGTAGAGACATTGCCACCATCGACTGATTATGAGATCGACAAAGAAGATGTCGTAGAGGCTATTTTTGATGCCATGCCTGTCGACACAACCTGTCATTAAACTTTATAATTAGTTCACAATCCTCATGTTTCGGTGAGTGCAGCAGCGGAGTTTTTTTATTTTTTCGTTTTAGAAAGCCTTTTGGGTTTTCTTGGTTTTCATGATTCATCTCTGGTTGCGATGATGTTTGTTGAGTGATGTCGAGGAGTGGTGCGGGTCCGTTTCGTATGAAGGCGATATTTAGTGTTATGATGCATCGCAATGCATATTAGTGTGGGTTAGGGCAGACTGTATGAATTTTGAGCTCAGCGAAGAGCAAAATGCTTGTCGGTTAACGGCAAAAGCTTTTTCCGATAAAGAGCTACTTCCTCATGCCGCTGAGTGGGACAGTCAAGGACACTTCCCTGTCGATGTCATCCGAAAGGCCGGTGATATGGGTTTCTTGTCCCTCTATACGCCGGAAGCTCAGGGCGGAATGGGCATGTCTCGCTTAGAGGCCAGCTTGGTCTTTGAGCAATTGTCCATGGGGTGCACCGCCACTACCGCTTATTTAACCATTCATAACATGGTGACTTGGATGGTAGCCAGCTTTGCTCATGAGCCAGTACGGGAGATCTTTTGTGAAAAACTCGTGACAGGTGAGTGGCTGGGTTCCTATTGTCTGACTGAGTCGGGCGCAGGCAGCGATGCTGCGTCACTGAAAACAACCGCTGTCCGTGATGGCGATGATTATGTGCTTAACGGCAGCAAGGTCTTTATCTCCGGAGCTGGCAGCACCGACGTGCTGGTATTGATGGCGCGTACTGGAGGTGAGGGAGCCAAAGGGATATCCGCACTGGCATTGAAGGCTGATAGTAAAGGCATCAGCTATGGGCGCAAGGAAGAGAAGATGGGGTGGAACTGCCAGCCAACTCGGCAGGTGAATCTCGATAATGTCAGGGTACCTGTGAGTCACCGTCTGGGGGAAGAGGGGGATGGTTTTCGTTTCGCCATGAAAGGGCTGGACGGTGGGCGAATCAATATTGCCACTTGCTCTATTGGTACAGCGCAGCAGGCGCTCAATACTGCTAGAAACTACATGCTTGAGCGTAAACAGTTCGGTAAACCGCTGGCGGGATTTCAGGCGTTGCAGTTCAAACTGGCTGATATGAATACTGAATTGGTTGCGGCTCGGCAGATGGTTCGCATGGCCGCTGATAAGTTAGACCGAAACGATCATGAGGTGTCTGCTTACTGCGCCATGGCTAAGCGCTTTGCCACGGATATCGGCTTTCGGGTTTGCAATGAAGCCCTACAGATTCATGGGGGTTATGGTTATATTCGAGAATATCCTCTTGAGCGACATGTGCGTGATACTCGGGTGCACCAGATTCTGGAAGGTACTAATGAGGTGATGCGGTTGATCATCGCCCGACGGCTTTTATCTTCCGATGATGTTGAGCTGTTGTAACCATTCGCTAATGAAGATTTTATTATTCATTGAGTGTGGGAGCATGAATCAATTTGACGCTCCATCAAGAGACGATTTGAGCGTGCTATTCATGAGCTGTCTCAGTGAATAGCACGTCAATAGGCAAGCAATTCGTATTGTCATGGAGGGTCGCTTAATGGCAAACCTTTCTATGACAATGGGCTACGACCGTTTTGCTATCACCAAATCTCGGAACAGAAATCCTTTAATTTCAAAGAGTCAAACATGCATTGCTTAACAGTTGATGGCCAATTATAAAATTGGATATATGAGTCTGATGTTCTATTTGGATCGTACTCCCTTAATTGAACCTGAAAGCACTTTCCACTATCGTCTTTTAAGTCATTAATCGCTTTCTCCAAAATATTAGGATCGACTTCAGAGTTTGAATGACGATTGACGCCAATCAGCCCCTCAGAGACAGTGGTACAGAACATTGTACCTCCCCTTTGAATAAACTCAGCCAGCATGGGGCCTAAAAACCCGCACGGATATCCTGCAAACAAAATACAACTACTACAGTCCTCAGGTAAGCAACTTTCAATATCTCGTGGAAATTCAGCCTGTTTTACAGGAAGAAAGGAGATGGTAGGTTCTCGATCATAACACTGAACGTCCATCCCATCCATTATCTGAAAACATTTTTCAATAAATCCTTCCTTTGAGCCAATACCGATAATGGTTTTTGGAAAGTGATTTTTACAGGAGCTTTCTGATAGAGAGCACATAACCTCTAAAAATCGCTTTGGATTAAATTGACCGCAACAGGGTAGTTGCGAGCAATTATTAGCATTGGTGTTGGCTATAATGAAATCCTGTAATTTTTGTGTTGATTTAGAATTTTGTGAATTATCATAAACAGATGAAGATTGAACTGAATATGAGTCTAACGATTTCGCTGCATCATTATGAGATGAAGGGTTATCAATATCAATCGCTTGATGTGTATATGTATTTGTTTCTTGAGAAACATTCGGAAGATTCTGTTCCGGTGTCCGCTGGGCAACACCTGCGCCAGTTGTAAATGTTGGCAAAGAAGAGTTAATCATAAGTAATACTCCTATGGTTAGTTGATCTGATTAATGTGAATGATCTATCATTCGGTATTGGAATAAAACTCCTTTAAAGTTTTAAAAATAAAGCGTTAACTGAATTAACACTTTGCTGTAGCTAATTTATAAGATTAGGTGTCTATGCCTTTCTTTGAATGTGAAAGGAAACATTTATCAATACCTCATCTTATTAATCCGGTTCATTTTATTGATCCGTTACCATTAATAAGACAAAGAAAAAAACAAAAGATTCAAAAACTATTGTTTAATGTTATAGTTACTAACTATTAATGAATTATTGAGGGTAAAGTAGGAATAAGTCAGTTATAAGAATGGTTGTCTAATCCTCAATATGGAGATAGAGAAACACGCCACTATTCCCCTTTTAATAAATCTGGTAATTAAATGATCTAACTATCTTTCTGTATATCATCTTTCTGTATATCATCTTTCTGGGTATCTTTTTTGGCGCACTGAAAATAAAATACAGTGACTACAGTCATCAGGCAAGCATATGTTAATATCTTTTTGAAACTAATGTTTTTCGGTAAGCATAAATGACCTGGCTTTTCCTTCATGATTTCTATCATAATATTTAACGTCCATTTCATGCATAAAATGAAAGTATTTTTCACTACCCTTACACAATGAAGACATGCTGATAATGTTTTTTTAACAAATGTTTCAAAGATAATTATTTTATAGAGCCTGCATAGCCAGTGTTTCACAGTTTCATTTAATGGTTCGATAGTGATACGAGGATCGGGTGGAACATGCATGGGAATATCATATAAAAAAACAGGTAAAATATCATCTGAACAATTATCAATGTAAGTATCAATGTAAGTCGGTTGGGTCGATAAATGATAAATGCGAGTCGGTTGGATCGAGGGATCATCAATATAATTGATCATTGGCTCGGTCTGTATCGAATATGAATTTAACGGTCTGACATTGTCACTACTAGATGAAGGATTATCAAAGTTAAGCGTTTGAGGTGTATATGTATTCGCTTCTTGAGAAGTGTTTCGAAAATTATTCTCCTGTTTCTGATTGGCAATTACTGTGTCAGTTGTGTTAGGTTGTAATTTTTGTGATTCTGTTAAAGAATAATTAAACATCAGTTATTTCCGAGATTTTTTTGTCTATCACCTGTATGGATTACAAAAAGCATGAAAAGTTCAAAAACGATAATTAAATCCGCGTTGTTATTGCTAAGATGGAATAAATCGGCTGAAAGCCGATTATCTAGCCTTCAGACTAGAGGAAAAGCCACCATTATTCATGCTGACGAGAGCATATTAGCCACCTGATAACAGGGATGTCAGTTAGGTGGTGATCGTTAGTGCCAATGGTGTCGCAATCATTTCCCGCCTCATTAAAGGAATAAAATGATCCATTTAATGAGGTGTACAAGATTTTCAGGGTAAAGACCGATACGTGCATGACCTTAGCCTGTATGGTTCGGTTTTGTGGAAGCCGAAGCCCATTCAGTCTCCTCAAAGGTTGGAAAGATGAAAACCATTAAAAAATCACTGAAGAATAAAGAAATGATTAAATTCAGTATCTTTAATCTCATCAATTCTAGATGAGCCATTAACTTTTATATAAGCGATAGCAAAAACAGGATTGGTGAGATGATCAACAACGGTATAATGAATAATCTCTCCCAAATATTGTTGAAATGCTTGGTGATCAGGAATCATCGCTGGAAAAATTGCTTCCGCTCCTTTGTAGCCAAGTACCCAGCAATAGCTTTCATCGGGATGTTGCTGCCAAAACTCACTCCAATCTATCGATTCATTTAAAAAATAGGCTTTGAAAGGGTTGAGGCCTGTAGTATGAAAAGCAAGGTCAGCTAAGCCGAATCCTCCAAAGCGCAGTGGATTCATCTCGATGGATTTAAAATTTTCAGGCGTTCCTTTGAATTCGGCATGAATAGGAAAATTACGCAGTTTTAATTCTTGATTAAAATGGTTGAAAAATGTAATGAATCGATCGTAATATTGCTCAAAAACTTCTCGACTTGTGTAATACAGAGAGTGAAAATACTCTTGTCTATGAGCTAAAGGATGATGAGTGATGTTAGTAATAACTGGTTCTCCATTGGAATTAAAAAACATATCTACGGCATACTCTTCACCTTCAATAAACTCTTCTACAATAAGGTCTTGAGTATCAAGGGTATTGTTAGAAAAGTAGGAGCCGCTTTTTTTAAGTTCAGCTTCAATAGTTAAAGACAAAACTTGCAAGTCTGTCGTATGATCAATAAAATGAACGGCTGTTCCAAAGAATCCTTTGCGTGGTTTTAAAACATATTTTCTGTCAGTTGGTAGTTGCAGTGCTGTGAGTTTTTCACGATTAACGACTTTGCAAAAATAGTCGGGAGTGACTTTTTTGAGTAGCTGTCGAAATAGAAACTTGTCTTTTAACTGGATAATTCCATCGGCTAATTGGGCGTCAGTAGACTGGAGTAATATATTATCAAGTGCATCTTCGTGTGGAGCGTAGATCTTGTTGGCGAGAGAGAGCGGAATCTGTTTTTCTCGCAATTCCTGATGAGTTAACAGGTGAATTTCATCTGATGTTAGCTTGATTAGGTTATCTAAAAAATTGGTATTACTTGCAATGATGTAATCCATGGATTCTCCTCGACGTTATATTTCAAGCGAAAAAAGACTATCACATTTAAAATTCGAAAGAAAATATGACAACAAAGCGAGCATAAACGTTGACTGAATGTTTAGATATAAGGTAGGCATTTGCTTGTTGCGCTATGGCCAATCGTTTTAGCATGGACTACAAAATGTAGTCACAGTGATTCATTAACTTCGAATGATAGAACATTGAGAGCATAACACGTAATGCGGCAATTATAAAACTGAATGTATGAGCGTGTATTAGTATAATCGATTTCTTTCTCTTTTAACGCAACCTGAAAGCGCACGATCCGCTAAGCATTTTTTTAAGTCCCTAATTCCTTCTCGAAAAACTTTATGGTCGATTTAAAAAGTTCCATGGTTAGCTGTCGAGTCTCGCCTGATTATAGACGCGTTTAGTGAATATTTCAGGCTGTTTTATTGCCCAGTCTTTTAGGGTTTGATCAGGTGCAATATGACCTAGTGCTTTCTTCGGTATATGATAATTGTATATCTTCAAATACCTTATCAAGATCGTTTTCAAGTCTTCCGACGAACAAAAGTGAGTTGTCTTAAACGTGTCGCTTTTAGCCCGTTTAGGCTGTAGAAAACCCAACGCCCATTAAAATTCAAACGTCGATAATAAGTGCCTCAATCAGTGAAGGCAGCCATGAAGCCATCACAGCAAAAGACATTATCCTGGGCAGAATATCTTAAATCGCAATGCGAATGGGGTCTTAGTCTGCAGACTTATTGCGAGTAGTACTTACTCAAGCCCAGCCAGTTCTGGCATTGGAAGCGCAAGCTGACAGGCGCCAGTGACCATTCGGCTTTGATTTTGAGTCTACTTATATGACGGATCTTGATCGCATAGACAAGTGTTAATGGGCCTTCTTGTTTTGGCATTTAGGCATTTACTTGGTGTTGGGTTACTGGCATTACGGTGAAGCGAAACAGCTACCTTTGAATAAGAATTTTCGGCCAGACAAAGCTCTATTAAGAATAGGGCTAGATATGCTTCGTGGAGTGTTGAAAAATGGATGTTCAAAGAATGATCAGATAGATTTTCAAGCTCTGTTTCAAGTTTTGTTCGCATTATAGGTCTGTAATATAACCACGTGGTTAAAAGCTTATTGAACCATTAAAAAACCGGGTGGTCGAATCTGTTATGTTTAAATAAATATGGGAAGTTAAACAGGCTGGTATTATGGATAAAATCACTAATGATGTTTCAAATAAAATAATTCTTGATTCTGAAGATATACATAAAGAATCTGGCAATGGGGCTCGTTGTAAGGTTCGAGTTGTATCTGGACCTGTTTTACTGACAGGGGGTTCATGTGATCAAAGAAATTCTGGCAGCGCAATAAGTGAAGGCAGTAAGCATAATCCTTTACTTTTAGGCTCAAGCCGACAAAGAAATATTACACAACCTTCTTTACCGATGATTGAGTATGTAGATGCTTTTGAGAATCAACAGGCAACGCCTCGCTCTTCATCATCAGGTCAACATAGAGTGGATGAAGATATACATAAAGAATCTGACAATGGGGTTCGTTGTAAGGTTCGAGTTGTATCTGGACCTGTTTTACTGACAGGGGGTTCATGTGACCAAAGAAATTCTGGCAGTGCAATAAGTGAAGGCAGTAAGCATAATCCTTTACTTTTAGGCTCAAGCCGACAAAGCGATATTACACAACCTTCTTTACCAGTGGTTGAGTATGTAGATGCTTTTGAGGATCAAAAGGCAACACCTCGCTCTTCATCAGGTCAACATAGAGTGGATGAAGATATACATAAAGAATCTGGCAATGGGGCTCGTTGTAAGGTTCGAGTTGTATCTGGACCTGTTTTACCGACAGGGAGTTCATGTGACCAAATAAATTCTGGCGGTAAAATAAGTGAAGGCAGTAAGAATAATCCTTTACTTTTAGGCTCAAGCCGACAAAGAAATATTACACAACCTTCTTTACAGATGATTGACTATGTATATGCTTTTGAAGATCGAAAAGCAACGTCTCACTCTTCATCATCAGGTCAACATAGAGTGGATGCTAAAGGCGTGCCTAGTGACACTTTTCATGAAGCTCGACCACAAGCATTAGATTATTATTCGAATTCATGTCAGGATGCTTTAATCAGGGATAACGTCCAAAAAAGATTATCAAAAATTGACGATTTAGTCAATTTGAATATCAACGATAAACACAAAGCATTGAAGAGTCATGTCATTATAAAAAATATGGAAATAAGTGATTTTACAAGGGAAGATAAAGTACTATTTATTAAAAAAATGAATCTATGGAATCCACTTTTCACACACATGGATTGGACAACCAAATCGATGTTACATCGTAAGTTTACATCGACTGGTCTGTTTTCTTTTATAAAAGAAGAGACCCGGTGTTTGCAAGTCGAGTTGATTAACTCGTTGATATTGGCTATTAAGGTGCACTGCCAAAGCGATTCCAGATTAATTAATCCTATTGGCATGGCAAGCTTACTAAGTGATGTAAAGTCTGTTATTAATTTATCACTATTAAAAGAGCTTGATTCGGAACTTGATGATATGATGGTTGAAATGTTGACCGTCATAGCTTCAGGTAAAATAATATTTTTAGAGAATTCTATCAGTAGCGTGATGCCAGCCATAGTTAAATTTATTAATGTAGGTAGGCTTAGCTCAACCGATGAGCGTGTTAAATGTGCAGTTAATTTTTTATTTGAATGTATATGCCAAGAGAGGGAAAAATTAAAATACTTGAAATTAGAAAGTATATTGATAGACATAAAAGCATTGATAGAGGCTGGGGTGATGAAAGGTGTCGATAATAGAGGTATCGATGTGGTTATATCACTCTTGCCCTGTCTGACTCAAAAAATCGAACAGCCCAATGAAAGACAGATTAGTTTACTTTTATTCTCGATTGGTTTTTTTGTAAATAAATCTGCACAAAAAAAGCGTTGTCACTTTAATGATATCGTGAGGATGCTGTTGTGCAATATACCTAAAAATCAAAAAAATTTTAATCGTGATCAAATTGCGAATATTTTTAGCTCCTTCTCGGCTTTGTTAGATTCTGGTTTAATTCAACCAGATGAATTGTTGTTTACGGAGGCAGTCATTTCATTGATTCCTGATATGAAGAAAAACATCGACAAATATGATTATATTAATATTTGTATCATTGTCAGATGCATTGGAAAAATTACAGATAAAAATATTAATCTTGTATCGAAATTTCAAGATGTATTAGAGAATCTTGTTTGTCGTCTTGAACTAGAAAACACAGATGATATAAATATTCACTATTTGTCCATGATGTTGTGGGGTGTAGCACGTTTGTCTTCTAAAGTGGTTTTTAGTACGAAGTCTATTGATAATATAAACAAAATATATCTTTTAACAATCTCTTATATAAAACAAGATACCCAATGCTTTTCTGCTAACGAAGTCGCTAGTTTTCTATGGATTTACGGAAAATTAATTGAGAATAAGTTAATATTTGAGTCAATAATTGAGTCGTCATTGACATCGTTTATTGATAATAAATTAAAGATGTTGAATGTTTTTTTTTGCGTTAATGAGAGTGTTGATACTGATACTGATACTGATACTGATAGTGATAGTGATAGTGATACTAAAACTGAAACTGAAGACGTAATTAGTATTATGAGCGGTATTTCAAGACTGTTATTTTATTGCTCGGATGTTGATATGAGGTTGGTAGACGAGTTTTTTATTAAAGTTACAACTTTTTTATCTGGAAAGAAAGATGAAATAACAATGGAAGATGCCTGTAGTATAATAATAAATATTGGTAGGTTGATACGCAGAGGATCTAACTGCTGGACGAAGAGTCTTGAGGAATTCACTAATACACTACTAACTAATACACTACTAGATGGTCTGATTCATAAAAGCATAAAAGAGATGAGGGAATTGTTTATCAAAAATTTTCCAGCGATGTGTGAGTCCTTTATTTGTATAGGATTAAGATTGAGAAACTTCAAAGATCTACTTCGTAAGATGATACAATTTAATATTCTGAGTGTGTCAACATCTACCAAAGAAGACGGGTTTTTGCTATTATCTCTCACCTATTTTTATAGTTGGTATGATGAAGACGAACTATTGAAAAATGATTTACATAAACTGATGATCGCTCTACTCCAAGATATAGAAAATAGACTCCAGAATAAAAATAAAGAATTAAAAGAATATCCTAATATAAGTATGGCAATCTCTGCATTCTGGTTAGAAGTTTATCGTAATAATGACGATGTCAAATACGAGATATCAACATCCAAGACACAGGAATATTTGCTAACTAAATTAAGGAGACGGTATACCGATTTAGAAATAAATAGTGAGATTAGTCTGAATGGGTTGCCACCGGTTGATATAATTATTCCAGCAATTAGGTTCATTATGGAAATTAATGGTCCTTATCATTATTTGGATAAGGAGGAGAGAATACTAAATGGCAAATCTGTTTCAAAAAATAAGGCATACATAAGAATGGGGTATGTTGTAATTAATGTGGTTGCCTCAGAAATAAGTACCAGAGACAAAAAAAATCTTTGCTTTTTATATGAAGAAATAGACGATCGTATTGCGCAGTATAAAGCCAATTCAATTAGAAAGTCTAAAATGGAATTAAGTTATAAGGAGCCCTTCGGATAGTTTTTGATCTGAAAACGCCTCGAGATTGCGTCGGAAATTTTGGGGTATTAAATCGTCAAGAAGGAATACAATAAGTGCAATCGCATGGAATTTCAGATATGAGTCAGCTGCTGTGCATTTCATAGATCCCACACTAAGAAATAGAGGTCAGGAATGAGTAGCAGTCCAGTTGAGTATCAGTCTGAAATCATTAGCCTCCCCCCAAAAAATCGAAGAGGTAACAATGAAAAAGCCTTATACCACAGACTGAAAATGGTTAAAGTGAATCCAGTCATGGCGAGACTCTGGTCTGCGGGAGCCATTAGAAATCCCAGCGACCAAAGCCGCAGTCGAAATTTCATTTTAGGCTCTCCTTGCAGATGTTTTCTCGATCAGACAGGGCACCTTAGTGATGGAAGTTGGGTAGGAAAATGAAGGGCATCGAAAAAGTAGTATGCTGACCACCCGATAGCCGGAGTCAGTTATTGACTGCTTCCTTGAGCGACTTTCCTGGTTTGAAGCCCACTGTAGTGCTGGCTTTGATCTGGATCGCTTCCCCTGTCTGGGGGTTCTTACCCATACGAGCGCCACGCTCACGCGGTTCGAATGAACCAAAACCAATCAGATTTACCGCTTCCTTACGCTCAAGCGCTTTAGTGATTTCATCAAGGATAACGTTCAGTGCAGTAGAAGCTTTGTCTTTAGTGAGATTAGAGCGGTCTGCGATAGCATCAACAAGGTCAGGTTTTCGCATACTTACCTCTCGATTTTTTGGTGTGTTTTTTCTGTGTCGAGCCAGCTATAGGACTCGAAGGGAAGTTGTTTGTCACCACTTGCAAGTCTCAACTGTAAAACAGTTCGCTACCGCAGGGCAATACCCAGAAGCTTTCTATTCTTTGGAATCGCTATCACTTTATCAAAGTAAACAGATAAAAACGCAATATATGGGGCTGTGTTTTTACCCACTTTTTCATGCTGAGATCAAAGTCATGCCGACGAGTGATGTGATGGACGATTATTTCTTACAGCTCAATCACTGCCTGGTGTCTTGCACAGTCGATGAGTATGGGTACTCGCTGTGCATTCTGCCTCGTAGAGAAGGGGCCCGCTTAAGGCATGATCAAGTAACTGACCACGGAGGCATGTACACTTCGTGTGCGCCTAACCAGTGCTTATATAATGACCGAAAATGCCGATGAAGACGATGGCGCCAACCCAATGGTTACTGAGAAATGCTTTGAAGCAATCGTCCGGATCTCGGGTTCGTGTTAGCCAATATTGATACACAAACAATCCGGTAACACCCAGCAAGCTAAGATAGAAAAACCAGCTTAGTGATAATGTTGTCCCGACAAGCATCATTCCTAGCAGTGCGAGAGCTTGTAGCACAGCATTAATTAGCGTGTCCAGCTTACCAAAGAGGATAGCGGTAGACTTTATTCCTATATTCAGATCATCATCTCGATCCACCATGGCATATTGGGTATCGTAGGCGATCGTCCACAGTAGGTTTGCGGTAAACAGTAGCCAGGTGACGGTTGTCAGTTCGCCGGTTTGTGCGGCCCACGCCATAGGAATTGACCATCCGAACGCTGCACCGAGTACCACTTGTGGTAGATGGGTATGCCGTTTCATAAAGGGGTAGATAACGACCAGTGCCAAAGCGACAAAAGAGAGTCCGATGGTCAGTGGGTTGGTAAGCAGCACCAGAGTAAAGGAAGCCAGCACTAGTATGACAAAGAGGAGAAGAGCCTCCTTATCTGTCAGTTTACCCGACACTAGTGGCCGCATACGAGTTCGCTTCACATTGCCGTCAAAGTGACGATCTATATAGTCGTTGATGACACAACCCGCGCAGCGCATGAGAATGACACCGACCACGAGAATCGCCAGTACACCAAGATTGGGCATACCTTGTGCTGACAGCCAGAGAGACCAGAGGGTTGGCCAAAGCAGCAACAATGTTCCGATCGGCTTATCCAAGCGCATGAGCTGGATGAAGCCATAGTGGCGAGGAAAATAGCGGTGAAGCGTCGCCTTCATGGATTTCCTGTTTTTGAGCATTATTTCAGTTGTAGTCTAAAGACCCTCAGAACCATCTGCAATGGTATAGGCAGGTCGCGTATCTTCAATGTTAGCTGTTTGTCTCGTAACAACCAGTCAATTAGATACATCGTTTTTTTTCAAGTGTTTAAATAACAAGCTCAATAATAACTCTGCAATATATAGTATGAGACCTTAGTATAACCAGCGAGGTTAGCTATCTTCATTGAACTTTCTGTATTTTGTCATTCAACGAAGCTTGGTAGGACGTTTAACGTCAATTGATCGGTTTTACGCCCGTTTCTAGTGCTTTGCACCGAGTTTGATGCATCTATCTTCCCGTATAACAAAGTTTCGACACCGCATAGAGCACCAAAAGCTAGGCGTCTTTGCGAATGTTTGTGGCTAGCCCGTAAAACGTCGCTTTATGATGACGGTGTGTCGTTCATCTGTTTTTCTGAACTTTCTGGCTGTTATTTTTTGCTGAGTGGCTAGAATATGGGCGCTCTCAGCACAGTAACCCTCATCACGGGTGTTCGACTCAGCTCTCGTGATAAAGCGATCTTGCTGATAGCCTGCTAACAAGGCGATTTTTTTTCTGAGTGTAATCTATGCCAAGAAGGGCTTTAATTTGATACCGTTGCCATTGAGTCAGTTGCTTATTGTCTAGTTTGTTTACTCATTCCTGATCTCCATTTTTTAGTATGAAAGCTACGAAATGTATCAGTAGCTGACTCACCTATGAAATTTCAGTCGATTTCACTTATATTACTAGAATTCAGCTTTAATGATTTTAATTATGAGGGATAGGAACTTCTTAATATATTTAATGTCTAACTTTTGATTCTGGATAAGAAGTTTTTAACGAAGAAATGATAAAATAAATGGATGTTATTTTTAATATTTATGGTTCAATGAAAAAGGATGATTTGTAAAAAAACTGAGGTGTAGGTATTGAAGGTTAAAATTATATAGTTAAAGATGTGCGAAGAGGATAGGTGCTTGTAAGCAAGTGAATGCAGAGATGGAAATAATCTATTGCGTTGTAATATTTAATTACAATTTAAACACTTTTGGCTAATGTGATGAGTATAGATAAAATAGTGTGGAGAACCGATTTATGAAAGTGTATTTTTTATTGAAAATACACTTTGTTGTTAGGCTTCGCTTAATCGGTATGTTTAGTATTTTACAGGAGGTTTTATTTATGGATTCAACTTCATTAAATTTAAAAAGGCAAGTTTTGTCAAATGACGAGTCGTTGCGTCCTGATAATAGTAATGATGTCATCGGTATAAAGATTGTCAATTCTGAGTGCTATATTCCTAAGTCCTCAGAATCTGAGGCCGAGGCTGAACCTTACGCTTCAGCACAGCATGGGAAAGGAAAAAAAACATCGATTGAGCCAATTCATGCCAATATTGTCCCAATGATTTCTGAAGTATTACCTGAGGATTCATCACGTGAAGTAGTGAGCAGAGGACTCCCTATTGCAGAACCAACCAATGACGATAGTTCTTCCAGAAAAGTTAAATATGATAGAGAGTCAATAGTAGCTTTTATAAGTGATAGTAAACGCATTATCTTGGAAATAAAAAAAAATATCGAATCTTCTAATAAACCTTCTAAGAGAAGCGTCAATTGTTCGGATGATGAGTTATATAAGATAGTAAACATATCAAAAGAAGATTATTGCAGGTTGATATTATTATTTGCAGAAACTGAATGTTTATTTGAGGAAGTAGGTTTGTTAATAAAAAAAATTATCAATAATAATGAATCTATATGTCAACAAACTTGGAATACTTGTCGTATTATTGAGTCTTTATGTATTCATCATTTTCAAATAATAAATTTTTTAGATGATGACCATGTGAAGTGTGTTAAGTTTCGTGATGCCATCCATAATTTTTTTGACGTTGTCAAAGGATGTGTTGCTACTCTTTTATGTAATCTAGGTGGTAAATTTAAAAAAAACACCAGTGAGTCAATTGATATTGTTGAGTATAGTATTGACTTGTTTTCTCGATATGCAGTGATTTTTTGCGGACTTGAACACCATAATATGTTGTTTAAAAATAAAACCATGATTATTTACAATGACTTGCTTTACTGTGTGTTAGTTATTTCAAAAATGACCGGCTCTATTGAAGCTAGGTTAGGAAAAGTGCGCTGTTGTAAGTCGGAGGTATTAATGAAACAACAGAGGTTTTATAATGCTCTATTATCTCTTGTGATGATAAGTAATGTTCTGGTATTTAATGTTGATATTGTTAAAAATAGCTCGCTTTTGTTCCGAAGACTAACCATCGATTGTTTTAAGTTTTACGAGTACTTTTTAACAGAGCAGAGTACAGTTTATTGTGGTTATCCTAAACAACTTATGAGGCTTATTTATGATGGAAATTACTCAGTCCTGATAAATTCTTTTTGTGTCTTTTTAATTCATCCTGATCCGAAAAATCATATTGTCGAGGAGTTATTTAAAAGAATTATGAATTACAATGATAGTGTTTTCTCGATTGATTTTGTGAAGACCTGCCATTTTACATTAAGTCATGTTGAAGTGTTCGTGAATTTTTTTGAAAATTACAGTAATAGTTTTATAAAAAAAACATGTATGGAAACAGAAAAGAAAAAAATATACAGTGTACTTGAAAATATAGAGGATAATCTTTTGTTATTTAGAAAACAATTAATGTTTGGAGAATATGATAAACGTAATATTATATGGAGAGACAAACTACGTGATATGTTCGTGAATATTTCAGCTGCTTTGAATCGTGCTACTTGTTTAATTGATGTAAGCATAAGAAATCAGGTTGTAATATGTGAATCAAATATAGACGTTCTATCTAAGAAAAAGAAAAAGAAAAATCAAAAATCAAAAATAACACACATTAATACTGTTTCTGAATTAAATAAAGAAGGCGATCAAAAACAGCAAAAAACGTTACCTTTGTTGCCTTTTCAGTCTTCTTCGCTTGAAAAAAAAGAGGAGGTAGCATTTACTTCGGAATCACTTTTGCAAGTGAATGATAATAAACCTGAATCAATAAAGGAACCGGAAGGTTTAAATTCTAAAAAGTCAGATAATAGACAAAGTAAAATAAAGCAACATAAAGCAGATAATCCATTGATGCATAAGAATAAAAAACAGCCGTTAGTTAAAAACCTGTTAGTTAAAAAAGAGTTGCATGATAAAAGTGGTAGTCCAGAAATAGAAGAAGATATGCCGTTGAGCTCAGAGGTGGATATAACAAAAGGTGCTAGACCTAAGATTAAATCATCAGACACCTTAAAGAAAAATAATGATAAACAGGATTCAAAGGATTCAAAACATTTAAAAATGTTCATTCCTTCTAACGGTAAAAATAAAAAATACCCAATAGTGAACACCCAGAGATTCTACCCTGAAACAGAAGAAAGAATGCTGTCTAGTAGCTCAATGGACATACCAGCTATTAGCAAAGTGGTTTCAATAAATGAGGTTAAAAAATCAGAAGATGTCACTAGTTATGAGAATATGGATGGTGAATGGAGGCTGCAAACAAACAAAAAAAATAGAATAAAAACTCGCCACCAATTGAGTCAAGAAGCGCCCATAATCAATGAACATTACAAAAAAAACAGGGGCGATCCGATACTAAAAACACAATTCTGTCAGACCTTGCATGCTACAGTAGACAATAATATGAAGCCAAAATTAATAATAACATCAAGAGATGTAGGTAATGAGGAGCCGTTGCTAGCAAATATGTGTGAAACATGTGTAATGGAAAAAATAGATGGAAAAGAGTCAGGGGAAATTATAATTTTTGAAAATAAAGAGATAGCAGACAATGTATGGTTTATAAAAAAACCATTAATCCAGAAAATTAAAATAATCACGGATAAATATTCACTAAGTCATTTAAAAAATAAAGAGGAATGGAAGAAGTATGGTGACGGGATTAAAGGAGAGCAGTCGAATGCTCTATCAAATGATCAATTTATTAAAATACTTTGTTTTCAGTTGAGCGTGCCAGTTGTTTATTGTCGCACAGTGATGGGAACTGTTGATAAGCTTGATGGCTATGTAGAAAGACGAGATGGTGATAGTCTCAGGGAAAAGAATATAATTATAGGTGCTAATCATATTACTAATGATCAACAAAGCCAAAAAGTTGTTTTATGCCAAAGAAAAATAATTGAATATCATGCTAGAGAATATCCTGTCAATGATACTACGGCTATGAATAAACCGATGGTCTTATCAGGTAGTTGTGCTTACATAGATTATATTTATTATTTTTGGGCTGAGGAGATTGAAGAATTACTTGAGGATTCCAATGAGCTTTATGCTAGTGGACTTAATAAAGAAGATATAATATCTACGCTTACTCCTAGGGATGTAGACTTTATTTTATATTCAAAAAAAGATTATAATAAAATTGCTGAAGGTGTGTCTGACTGCTTTAAACAGGTTTTTATGGATGAAATAAATGCTCAGCGAATGAAAATACGAATAAATGAACCTGAATCTGTTAATTATCCAGTGTCACCGGAAATAGGAAATGTCATTATTTATGAATTATTTGATAACAAAAATACACCCTGTTGCGTCGTTGATATTCAAGTTTCTTCTGAAAATTTTACAACAGAGCCATTATTTGAAATGGTGAAATATAAGCATAGTGATACTATGCTTTATACTCGACCTATGGACGATATACTTAGGAGTGAGTTGATATTAATTAACGTTATTCCTTCTGGAGTTATTCGCAATACAAAGGCCATTATCAGAATTTACACTCTAGCTAGGCTGGAGTTGATGAATGCAAAGCTGGATGTTGCTAGTCGTATTGAACTGATTTCTGCAGTCAATTCTTTAGCCTCTTATTATGATCCATTCTGTCAATTATCCAAAGATCTCAGAAAAGCGCCTTTGTATCTGATAGATGATGATCATATGTTATTTGGAGCTAGAAAAAAGTCTGAAATTACACAATAGCTGACACATATTATACTGCATAATTATAATGCCTATTGTCTGATGAAATATGTCAGAGCGAAACACCTTATTCTGTATGAATAACGAATAACGAATAACGAATAACGAATAACGAATAACGAATAACGAATAACGAATAACGAATAACGAATAACGAATAACGAATAACGAATAATTGATTAGTTTTAAAACACTACAAACACAAATCTATTCGGATCTAAGAGGTATTGATCAATCGTTTTAGGCTTACACTTCTGCATCAGGTTGTTGCTGTTAACCGATCAGTCTAGGAAATCAGTTAAACAATCTTTTTATAGTGCGCCAAGGCGACTTTATAGGTCACGCTCTCTATTCTTCCCAATACACCAAAAATATAATACTTTATAAATACTCATGCCTTCTGTAGCCCTTTCAGGAAAAGAGTTACGGTTATTTTTAATGCTTTCATCATTCTTGGTATGATGAACTTTTTAATCTATTTAATGTCCAATTTAATTGTGTAGTAAATATTTAACGATATAGGTTGTAAAATAAATTGATGTGATTTTGAATATTTATTATCCAATTAAAAAATGAATTGTAAAAATTTCATATGTAGATATCGAAGATTTAAGGTTGAAATTACTTAGTTAAAGATGTGTAAATAGGATAGATACCTATAGGGAAGTTAAGATAGATTAAAAATGATCTATCACGTTATACTATTTAATCACAATTTTAACACTCTTTTCTAATGAGGTTGGTATAGCTAATTAATACGGGGAATTAATGTATGAACGTGTGTTTCTTCATTGAAAATATACGTTGTTGTTAGCTGACTGTTAATTATTATATTATGTTATTGTAGGTTTTATTTATGAATCCAACTTCATCCAATGTTAGAGCACAAGTCTTGTCAGATAATGACTTGACGCATTTTTATTCTAGTGATAGCGCTTGCGCAAGCGAAAGCGGCATAAAGATTGTCAATCCTGAATGCTATATCCATAAAGTCTCAGAATATGAGGCAGAGGCTGAATCTTATTTTTTAGCAGAGGATGGGAAAGGAAAATGTAAAATAGTATCGATTGAGCCAGCTTGTACTAACGTTACCTCAATAATTTCTGAAAAATTATCTGAGGATGTACCACGTGAAGTATTGATAGAATTCCCTATTGAAGAAAAAAACAAGGACGACACTGCAAAGCAATCCACCAATGAGATGGAAATTATATTTATTGATGATCAAATCCGTCAGGACAAAAAAATAATACTTAGCAGTGATTATATCAGGCCAGAACGTAAATGCGTAGATATCACATGCTATTTGTGTTATATGAGTAATAAAATAAAAAAGATTGTTAATGGCGATGATAATCTATTTTTAAAAGTTATACTTGTTTCCAATACTTTCGAAGATGTTAATGAGAATATTGTAAAAAGAGCCGTAGTTTTACATGAGAACGAACTTAGTGATGTTATTGTATGTAGCTTTTCGATACGAAATTTTTCTAATAATTGTCAAGAGAATATTGTTAAACTTTTAGTTGATCTAAATAGTGGTTTAATAAAAAACAAAAAATCATCAGTTGAAATTCTGGGCTTCACTGCGTGTTTGTTTTCTCGATATGTAAGTATTTTTTGCGGACTTGATATCAATAATATGGTGCTTGATCATGATATGTTTATTATTTATAAAAACATAATTGACTGTGCATTGTTGTGTGCAAAAATGTACTGCAAGATTGAACATGGATTGGGGCAAGTGCGCAGTTGTAAGAAAAATGTACGAGAAGAGCAACAAAGTTTTTATGAAGCTCTACTTTCTTTCGTGAGAATAAGCAATCTTGTAATAATTAATCTTGAACTTATAAAAAAGAAAGCGCCTAAATCAGAAAAAAAGCATATCGAGTACTGTAACGATTTTTTAAAAAGTAGTAACGAAATCTATTGTTGTTACCCTAAAAAACTTATGAATCTTATTGAAGTCAATGACGAACCATATTGTTTTGATCTGTTTAATAGTTTTTTTGTACTTTCGTTAAATTCTGAAATTGAATTTGATATAGTTGATAACTTATTTAAAAGTATCATTCATTGCGATAATAATGTTTTTAAGAAAGATTGGCCGAAATCCTGCTTCTTTACATTAGAACATGTTCATATTTTAAAGGATCTTTTTAATCAGCACTGTAATCGTTTTGTTGAAAAAACAGATATGGCAAACACTAAGCAGAAGGCATGCTTTTTACTTAATTATAGAGAGAGAGAGTTGATGTTATTTGTGCAACAATTAAATGGAATAAGTAATGAGTGTAACAGTGTATGGTTAGACGTGCTAGTTAATGGGTTTGAGGAGGGTGCGCGAGTTTGTAATGATGCTATACGTAATATTAATAAAAATTTAGAAAAACAGTCTGCAATGGATGAATCAAGCGTAAACGTTCGGTCTAAAAAAAATAAACATGGGAAATCGAAAATGAAAAGAACGAACATTAATACTGTTTCTGCATTAAAGAAGGACGGCGATAAAGAACAGAAAAAAATGTTACCTTTGTTGCCTTTTCAGTCTTCTTCTATTGAAAAAAAAGAGGGAGTAGCATGTACTTCGGAATCACCTTTTCAAGTGCATAATAGTAAACCTGAATCAGTGAAGGCGTCGGAAGGTTTAAATATTGAAAAATCAGATAATAGACAAAGTAAAATAAAGCAACATAAAGTAGCTCATCCCTTGATGCAAAAGAATGAAAAACAGCCGTTGGTTAAAAACTCATTAGTTAAAAAAGATCTGCATGATAAAAGTGGTAGTCAAGAAATAGAAGAATATATGCCGTTGAGCTCAGAGGTGGATATAACAAAAGGTGCTAGACCTAAGATTAAATCACCAGACACCTTAAAACAAAATAAGGATAAACAGTATGCAAAGGATTCAAAACATTCAAAAAGGTTCATCTCTTCTAACGGTAAAAATAAAAAATACCCAATAGTGAATACCCAGAGATGCTACCCTGCAGCAGAAGAAAGAGTGCTGTCTAGTAGCTCAATGGACTAGCGAAGTGGTTTCAATAAATGAGGTGGAAAAAACAGAAGATGTCACTAGTTATGACAATATGGATGGTGAATTTTTGCAGCAAATAAACAAAAAAAATAGAATAAAAACTCGCCACCAATTGAGTCAAGAAGCGCCAATAATCAATGAACATTACAAAAAAAACAGGAACGATCCGATACTAAAAACACAATTCTGTCAGACCTTGCATGCTACAGTAGACAATAATATGAAGCCAAAATTAATAATAACATCAAGAGATGTAAGTAATGAGGTGCCGTTGCTAGCAAATATGTGTGAAACATGTGTAATGGAAAAAATAGATGGAAAAGAGTCAGGAAAAGTTATAATTTTTGAAAATAAAGAAATAGCAGACAATGTATGGTTTATAAAAAAATCATTAATCCAGAAAATTAAAATAATCACGGATAAAAATTCACTAAATCATTTAAAAAATAAAGAGGAATGGAAGAAGTATGGTGATGGGGTTAAAGGAGAGCAGCCGAAGGCTCTATCAAATGATCAATTTATTAAAATACTTTGTTTTCAGTTGAGCGTGCCAGTTGTTTATTGTCGCACAGTGATGGGAACTGTTGATAAGCTTGATGGCTATGTAGAAAGACGAGATGGTGATAGTCTCAGGAAAAAGAATATAATTATGGATGCTAATCATATTCCTAATGATCAACAAAGCCAAAAAATTGTTTTATGCCAAAGAAAAATAATTGAATATCATGCTAAAGAATATCCTGTCAATGATACTACTGCTATGAATAAACCGATGGTATTATCAGGTAGTTGTGCTTACATAGATTATATTGATTATTTTTGGGCTGAGCAGCTTGAAGAATTACTTGAGGATTCCAATGAGCTTGATGCTAGTGGACTTAATAAAGAAGATATAATATCTACGCTTACTCCTAGGGATGTAGACTTTATTTTATATTCAAAAAAAGATTATAATAAAGTTGCTGAAGGTGTGTCTGACTGCTTTAAACATGTTTTTATGGATGAAATAAATGCTCAGCGAATGAAAATACGAATAAATGAACCTGAATCTACTAATTATCCAGTGTCACCGGAAATAGGAAATGTCATTATTTATGAATTATTTGATAACAAAAATACACCCTGTTGCGTCGTTGATATTCAAGTTTCTTCTGAAAATTTTACAACAGAGCCATTATTTGAAATGGTGAAATATAAGCATAGTGATACTATGCTTTATACTCGACCTATGGACGATATAATTAGGAGTGAGTTGATATTAATTAACGTTATTCCTCCTGGAGTTATTCGCAATACAAAGGCCATTATCAGAATTTACACTCTAGCTAGGCTGGAGTTGATGAATGCAAAGCTGGATGTTGCTAGTCGTATTGAACTGATTTCTGCAGTCAATTATTTAGCCTCTTATTATGATCCATTCTGTCAATTATCCAAAGATCTCAGAAAAGCGCCTTTGTATCTGGTAGATGATGATCATACGTTATTTGGAGCTAGACAATAGCTTTATAATTCCAGAATAACTGAGTCAGCTGCTTGTAAGGGTTTTCCATGTGGCCACCTGGTTTGTTTTGTGAGAACTACAGCCTAAGGAGCAGCTGGCTCTCAAATCCATTCCAAGTGTGTTGATTATTGTGAAAATCTAGGAAATACTGTTCCAGTCGTCTGCTCCACAAAGAATCGCGGAGGCTGATATGAACATGATTTCAACCAATATGTGAGTTGTTTTCTTTGGGGCACGTGGACCTGCGTGAGTGTACTAAATGGAGAAAACAGATATTTTGCAGACATTAGCGCCTAGAAATATGCCATTTTACAGGTTGTTTGACTGCTCAAAATAACGTTCATGTTTTTGCCCTGCGACACTCACGATAACCTTGCTCTCCAGCGTGGCAACAACGGAGGCTTTACGTCCATATTTATAAGGCTTGTGATCTAAACCATGAGTGTAATAGCCAAAAGCTAGACTGAGCCTTTGACAAAAAACATCCTGTTAGATGACTGAACCCAGCTGGAATATGGGTAGGTACATCGCAATGATCAGGCCACCCACAATAACTCCTAGTACGGCCATGATTATAGGCTCCAAGAGACTGGTTAGGTTATCAATCATATTATCGACTTCCTTTTCATAGTAGACGGCAACCTTGGCTAGCATCTCATCCAGCGAGCCAGCCTCTTCACCAATGGCAACCATCTGAGTCGCCATATTGGGAAAGATGTTGGTATTACGCATGGCAAACTGCAATTGATGGCCCGTAGAGATCTCTTTTTTAATTGCGTGAATCGCCTGACGGAAAACTACATTACCGGCAGCACTTGCTACAGAATCTAATGCGTCTACGAGAGAAACGCCGGCCGAGAAAGTGGTGGCAAGGGTTCTTGCAAAGCGAGCAACGGCGGATTTCTTCAAAATTTCGCCGAGTATGGGTACGTGTAGCATCATCCGATCAACTCTATTTCTCGCCGCTTCTGATTTCTGTAATAATCGCCTGAAAGACAAAACTACAGCGATCAGTAGGAAGAGCACGATATACCACCACTTTTGTAGCACTTCTGAAATATGGACCACTAATTGGGTGAAGGGTGGCAATTCCGCACCGAAACTGTTAAAGACGCTCTCAAACTGGGGAACCACTTTGATCAACATAATACCTGTGACCAGCGTCGCTATAGCGACGACTGCTATTGGGTAAGTCATTGCTTTTTTGATCTTAGCCTTGAGTGCTTCACTCTTTTCCTTGTAGGTGGCGACCCGCTCAAGAGTCGTATCAAGGGCACCGGCTTGTTCACCAGCGGCCACCAAGCTGCAATACAGATCATCAAAATATTCAGGGTGTCTTTGGAGAGCGTTCGCCAGATTATTGCCACCGGCGACATCATTCTTGATCATCATGATCAGATTCTTCACTGATGACTTGTCGATGGAGTCAGCGGCGACATCAAAGGAGTTAATGAGTGGCACACCAGCTTTGAGCATGCTAGCTAGCTGGCGGGTAAAAAAAGCGATATCCATCGGTGTAATCTTGCTACCGTGAAGGCTTTTACTGCTGTGTTTTTTTATCTTGCTTGTTTTAATGCCTTGCTTTCTTAGTTCGGCTTTGGCCATGGCTACAGTGGTACTGACTATCTTCCCTGAGATTTTTTTGCCTTTGCCGTTTTTTTCCTTGCCTTCCCAGTCAAATGTATAGGTTTTGAGAGTGTCCTTCTTCGCCATGTCTGATTAGCCGATTAGTGATTATCGTTATTCTGATTAGAAATTGTTACCTATTGTATCTAAGACGTTCGTGATAACAATACTCTATTTCCGATTATGCCAGAGGCATGCTAGTTTGATCATCCTACCGCTTGTCAACACCCGCAGTCTACATTAAAACGTTGGTGATTTGTCAATTTCATTAGCGTCAAATGATTGCCCCAAACGCAACCGGTGTCCAGCGCATGGATGTGTTTCATATCAGTCTTACCTTCCAGCGCCGCCCAGTGACCGAAAATGACATTCAGCTCACTCGGTAGTCGTGATGGTTGCTGGAACCAAGGGGCGTAATCGTTTCCCGATGCCTTAATGCTTACTTTCATATCCAAATCAAGAGTGCCATCAGCTTGGCAAAGGCGCATACGCGTGAAATAATTAGTAATCATGCGTAATCGCTTCCACCCCTTCAGTTTGTCTGACCAGCGGCGGGGTTTATTGCCGTACATATTTTCCAAGAACTCTCCGTATTGGTTACCCTGCAGGATCGTTTCCAGCTCTTTCGCCCGTTTTCGGGTGTCATCAAGATCCCATATGGGCGGGATACCAGCATGAACCATCAGAGTTTTGAGTGATTTATCGTAGTGTATCAGTGGACGATGACGTAGCCAGTCCAACAGTTCGTCACGGTCTTTGGCGACCAGAATGGTATCTATGGTGTCAAGGTGCTTGGTACGGCGGACACCGTGTGCCACGGCCAGTAGGTGTAAATCATGATTGCCCAACACCGCAATACAGTGTTTTTTTAGGGATTTCAGGTAGCGCAGGGTTTCCAGAGATTCTGGGCCTCGATTGACCAAGTCACCGACCGCCCAGAGGGTATCGTGATCGGGATCAAAGCCCACTTTGTCCAGCAGATAGCGCAGGTTTGAATAGCAGCCTTGAATATCTCCAACGGCATAATCGGTCATATCGATGCTCTTGCTAATTTTGTCAAGGAAGGCTGTCGAGCTATTGGCTCGTCATTATCCTGCATTGATCAGCGCTACTCAATGCAAAATACCAGGAACAGAAAGAGTAAATATGGACATCGATAAATCAAATGCATGGCCGTCATCTGCTTGCATCTGGTAACTGCCGCGCATGCTTCCGACAGGGGTTTCCAGCATGCAGCCACTGCTATAGGCGTATTTCTGACCGGGTGCCAAGTGAGGCTGTTGTCCAACGACACCCTTACCCGATACTTCATGCACCTGCTGGTTCCCGTCGGTGATTAGCCAGTGGCGGGATATCAGGCGCACAGCCACGGTTCCTGTGTTCTCTAAAGTGATGTGGTAGGCGAACACATAGCGTTCGCTCTCCGGTTTTGACTGCTCTTTCACATACTCCGTGGTGACACGGGTATGAATCTGGTACAGCTGTGAATTGTTCCCTAGCATGGAAAATTCTTCTGTTTAGTGGTTAATTAACGATGCTGGACAAGATGATCGGCAATTTTAACGAAGGACTCAAGAGGGAGATGCTCAGGTCGAACAGATGGATCAATATTCAGCGCTGTCAGTTCGTTACTACTGATATGTTTTTTCAAGCTGTTACGCAGGGTTTTCCGGCGCATGGCGAAAGCATCTTTAACGACGATGCTCAGCAAAGCGACATCTTGGCAAGGGTGTGGCAATGTCTCCCATGGTGTCAGCCGGACAATGGCGGAATCTACCTTTGGAGAAGGTTTAAAAGCACCGGGGCTTACCTGGAATAGGTATTCTGGATAACAATAATATTGCGCCATAATGCTTAGGCGTCCGTAGTTATTGTCATTGGCGTTGGCACACAGCCGCCTAGCCACCTCTTGCTGCAGCATGAAATGTATGTCCTTGATGGTGTCGACATAGGAGAGAAGGTGGAAGATCAGTGGCGTAGAAATATTATAGGGCAGGTTGCCTACAATACGCAGCAGGCGGTCGTCTTGCTGCAGGGATTGGAAATTAAATGTTAGAGCATCGGCCTCGTGAACACGGAATGCACGACTGAGGCCAAAGTTAAGTTTTAGCCAGGGAATCAGATCGCGATCCAATTCAATGACATCTAGCTCGCCGGCACCATTTAATAGTTGTTCGGTGAGTGCGCCTTGTCCTGGCCCTATCTCGACAACGTGATCACTGTTCCTAGGGTAAACAGTCGTAATGATGCGGTTGATAACACCGTCATCATGCAGAAAATTTTGGCCAAAGCGTTTGCGAGCTTTGTGTTTCTGCTGAAGAACGGGGAGCGTGGAATGGTTCATGAGCAGACTGTATTCAATTCAGGAAGGCAGAGCTATGTATCATACCTCACTCGCTCAGGTTACGCACTAGCGATTCTGGATCATCTGTAGCGCATAGCTGATCGCTGTATTCAGGCTGCCGCAGTGAGCCAGTCCGGTGCCGGCGAGATCAAGTGCAGTACCGTGGTCAACGGATGTGCGGATAATGGAGAGTCCAAGTGTTACGTTAACAGAGTTGTTAAAACCTTTGTATTTCAGTACCGGCAGACCTTGATCGTGATACATGGCCATCACCGCATCTGCCTGTTCCAGACGACTCGGATTGAACAAGGTATCCGCCGGTAGTGGACCACTCAGGTTCATACCCTGATCACGCAGTGCGTGCAGCACTGGCTCAATGATATCGATCTCTTCTCTGCCGAGATAGCCATTTTCACCAGCATGAGGGTTGAGGCCGGCTATTAGTATGCGTGGTTCTTCAATACCAAATTTTTGTTGTAGATCATTGTGAAGAATCGTGATGACTTCTGTCAGTAGTGGTGTAGTAATGGCAGCAGGCACCTGTGCCAGTGGCAGGTGCGTGGTCGCTAGGGCGACCCGTAAACCATCTGTTGCTAGCATCATTACGACTCTTGGCGTATTGGTTAGCTCTGCTAATAATTCCGTATGCCCGCTGAAAGGAATACCAGCTTCATTGATGATACCCTTATGTACCGGTGCCGTCACCATGGCATCAAACAGGCCGTTTTGGCAGCCTTTGACTGCCATGCTTAGCATTTCAAGCACGTAAGCGCTGTTGCGGCTATCCAGTTTTCCTGCGGTACAATCCACAGCAAGATTCGCAGGCATGACCAGGATTTCGCCAGACTTGGCAGGATCTCTGGGAGCGTCGGGATCGAATGGTGTGATCGTGACATCCATGTTCAGCCGCTGGGTTCGCTGCTGGAGTAGTGTGGGATCAGCGATAACCACCAGTTGTGTATCACGAAGCTGGTTGGCCTGCAGAATGCACAGGTCGGGGCCGATGCCCGCCGGCTCACCGGCGGTTATGGCAATACGGGGAGTCTTGGTCTCTGTCACAGTTTGATTTCGACATGTGCTTGATCGCGCAGTTCACGCAGCCAAGCCTGTAGTTCGTCTTCGTATTTTTGGTTGCTCAGTATTTCCCGAATGCGAGTACGTTGCACGCTGTTGCTAATATCTTCCTTACGTTTGCCAAAAACTTCCAGAATATGCCAGCCAAAGCTGCTCTGAAACGGAGTAGAGATCGTGTTCTCTGATATGCTGGTCATCTGGTCACGAAAGGGTGGCGCCATGTCGTTGGGATTAACCCATTGGAGGTGGCCACCGCTGAGGGCTGTACCGGTATCATCCGAGTAGGTGCGAGCCAGTTCCGCGAAGTCTGAACCATTTTTTAAACGCTTGTACAAGTTGGTGGCTAACTTCTTGGCGTCGGAATCATTGCGGACTTCATTCGGACGAATCAGGATATGACGGACATTGAACTGTTCTTGCAGCAGATTATCATACCCTCGCTTGTCGAGCAGTTTAATGATATGAAAACCGCTGGGGCTGCGGATTGGTTGGGTGATATCACCCAACTGTAAATGATTGGCAGCCTTGGCAAACAGGGAGGGCAACTGATGAGCCTTACGCCAGCCGAGGTCTCCGCCTTCAAGCGCTTTCTGTCCTTGAGAGTGTGCAATAGCCACTTTGTAAAAATCTTCGCCTTTTTTCAGTTGTTGAACAATGGCGTTGGCCGCTTGCTTGGCCGTCTGGATTTCGCTGGGACTGGGGCCTTCTGGCAAAGCAATCAGAATATGACCGAGATGGTATTCAGCTGCCAGTTGGTGCGTCCCTTCTTCGGAGTTCAGATAGTTGTCGATATTCCGATCAGTGATCTGAATACGCTCCCGTACCTGACGCTGGCGAACTCGGCTAATTAGCATCTCTCGGTGAATCTCGTTACGGGCTTCTCGATAGCTGAGACCATCAGCCTCCAGAGCTTTCTGAAACTGCTCGTTGGTCATGTTATTCCGTTTTGCAATGGCGCTAATGGCCTCGTTCAGCGCCCAATCATCCACGCGAATTCCGGTACGGTTTGCGATCTGTAGCTGTAGGTTTTCAATGATCAAACGCTCCAGAATTTGATGCTTCAGAATATGCTCCTGAGGCAGAGCGGTCTTGCGCTCTTTCAGATGAAGTTTCACGGCTTTCAGTCGAGTCAAGAGAGTGCTTTCCATAATGATATCGTTGTTTACTATTGCAGCGATACGGTCCAGTGGAACGACCTCTGCTCTGAGCGGAGCACCGCTCAAGGTCAAGGCGATCATTATTGTCGGCAGAAGTGTGCTTAACCATTGCTTGTTTATCTCTTTCATTTGTCAATTCTTCAACTTATTTCTCTGGATGATAACCGCGAATATCCTGCAGGAAGCGCCTTACCTTGGAGCCACCCAAACTGCCCATACCTTTGAGAATGAACTGTACAAAGATACCGTGTCTAGTGCTGGCGGTGTCGATATCTTCAGAGGAGTCAATCCAGTGGCGATACAGAACTTGAACCCTGTAGCAGCAGTTGTGATGCTCAACACCGAACGCACGCTCCATACTACGAGTATTAGTTATATCATAGGTCCAGCGTCCCACGGTACTCCAATGGATCGTCAGTGGTATTAAGAAGGAGATATCCGTTTCTTCCAAATTGCCGTTGGCCGTTTTGAACGTAGCACCAGGTGTGTTTGGTGGAACAACGGCACCTGTGCCTGGGTGAATCCAGACAGTGTTGCCAGTATCATTTTTGACGGTTCGATCAACTCTGTCGCGATAGCTGTAGCGGAAATTGATAGCATGATTGGCTTCCGGCAGATAATGAATGCCCAGTGTATACTCATCAATATGACCGTGGTTGGTGTTGAATGTCCAATCTTGCCTTAAGCTAAGGTCTTGACGAATATTCCACGTCAGATGAGTGGCTAATGGAGAGGTCGAGGCTTTATTCGCTTCAATGAGACGGCCATGAGCTTCTGACTGGTTGTAATCAGGATTTTCTTTAATCTCCAAGGTCGGATCAAGAAACACCTTGCGTTGCTTGAAATAGACAATTTGGCCAATACCTAAGAGGAAACGCTCGTCGCCGTTCTCTTCAATAAAACGACTGACGACACCCAGCGCTAGCTGGTTGGTATCTCCTATCCGGTCGTAACCACTGAACCGACTGTTACGCCAGAGGCTGTCGTAGTTGAAACTCATGCTGTCGGTGTCAAAGCTCGGATTCAGTTGTTGCTGGCTACGGTAAGGGACATAAAGGTATTTGGCGCGAGGCTCCAATGTTTGAGTGAAGGTCAAATCACCAAAAGCAGCATTTCGCTCAAAGAACAGGCCGCTGTCCAGCGCATAGAAGGGTGCGGTAGTCGAGGGGCGGTCAATGTCGCTTTTGCTTAGGCTAGGATCCTTCATCTGGTGACGAATCTCCTGCAGATCAAGACGATACAAATCATAACCAGCACGATAGAAGCCAGCGTTAGGCTCAAAAAAACCATAAGGACGATCAAAGCGGTATTTCACGCTTGACTGCAGGTAGAGTCTTTGGCCAATCGCTTCGTTGATTCCGGTTCCTTCGCCATAAATCGCTCTCTCAATATCGTATCGTTTGTCAAAGGCGGTATTTTTTTCCTTACGCAGATAATTCCAATCTTTATCTCGATCAAACTCGGTGTAATCTGCCAGGTATTGGAATTGGAAGCCGGCGCCCATGTCCCAGTTACCTTGCAGGATCATCTGTGGTTCCTGGTTATAGGGATCGCTGGAGCTCACCGACATGTTCTTCAGCTTTGTAAAATTGGCTGTGAACCGCCATTGATGAGCCAGGTCGGCACGTCCGTAAAGCGAGGAGGTGATCTGCTGCTTCAGCGGAGTCTGGCTATTTTGTTTCCACAGGCCGGCGCCGAAATCGTTGAAAAAGTCCTTGTCGCTGACGTTGGTGAAATCAATCCTATAATCCCACTGGGTTGACAACTGCTGATCATGACGCCATTTGATCAGCCAGCGGTTTTCATCATAGTTGCGGTTTTCCTCCTTGTGCGGATCCGTGGACAAAAAAGCACCGCCCCATTCGCCTTTGCTCTCTTCGGTCAAATAGCGAAAGCTATTTTCCAGCATCAATCCTCGCTTGCTCATGTAGCGAGGTGTAATGATTGCGTCGTAGTTAGGCGCGATATTCCAGTACCAAGGTTGGCTGTAGTTGGATCCGATTTTTTTATCGCCAAAGCTCAGTGAGGGAAACAGAAAACCAGTATGGCGACGGTCATCAATGGGAAACTGGATGTATGGCGTGTAGAAAACAGGAAAATCCTGCACGCGAATCGTGACATCTTTGGCTGTGCCAACGCCGGTTAAAAGATTAAGATCCACTGCTTTGCCTTTCAGTTTCCAAGCGTAGTCTTCCGACTGGCAGGTGGTGTAGGTAGCGTCATCCATATGAATGACACCACTCTCTTGGCGTACTATTTTACTCGCCTTGCCGTGAATCCCCTTCGGATGGAAAACATATTGAGCATCGATGACTTCTGCTTTGCCACTGTTCAGGTTAACGGTGGCTTCTTTAGCGGTCATTAACAGGTTAGGCTCACGAATTACGACGTGGCCTTCGGCATTGAAAATATTTTCGTTGCGATTCAGTCTGACAGCATCACTTTCAATCTGACGATAGCCTTGATTGATGACCACTGTGCCTTTCAGTGTGCTGAAACTTTCTTCAGAATAGGTGCCGACATCGGCCGCCAGAAGGATGGGTGCATCGGCAGGATCGCCGACATAGTTCATACCGGGACGTTCCGGCTCAAGGTAAGTGCCTTGACAGCGCTGTAAGTTGCGATCCGATTGACGTGTAAGAGGAAGCTCGGTCAAGGATACCCAGTCCATCGTCTGCATGATGGACGCAGGTGGTGTGATGTCAGCAGGCTCCAGCGTCGCTGCAGCAACCACCATATTGCCAGACGTTGCTGTTTTGGGTGGTGCACAGCTTTCGGTACAAGCACTCCGTTGAGTAGCCGATAAGTCGTCAAGCTGAAAGGCGTACAGAGAAGGAATAGATTGGCTAGCCAAGAGTCCGATGATGATCAGTGACAGCTTGTTGTTTAATGTAAATAATGTATTCGCCATTGGATAATCAGTTCGGACATCCTGCTGGTGTTGAGATGTCTGTATGCTGAAAAACCTGCATAAAGCATTCTGGTAGCTGATAATCAGCTTTCATAAGAGGTGACCATTGGGTGATATAGAATTAATGGAAGAAGCAGCGAACGTGTACAGGCTAGTCATATTTGGATCGAAACGCTATTGAAACGCCATTATTAAGGTATAACGGTGCGGTATCATGGGTTTATGTTATGGTGTTTTACGTAAAAAAGGCTAGATATTACGAGCCAGCCACCGTTCTGTTTTTGTTTCAGCCAATTATTGTCAACCTACTGACCGACGGGATGTGATTATGTCCAGCCAGACCGACGACCGACTTTTGGAGCTTAGCCGTTGGAGTGCAGATCAATTGACTCAAATAGTCGGTCACCCGATTCGGAGAGATCTGGAAGCTATTCCAAGCGACGCCGGTTGCCGACGGTATTTTCGAGCTTATAGTGATGATGTTGCGCTAGTGACCGATGACAAGAGCTGGATTGTTGTCGATGCATCGCCAGAGTATGAAGATTGTCGGTCATTTGTAACCATTGCCAACAGCTGGCGGTGCCAAGGCTTGCGGACGCCTGCTGTTTTCGCCGTTGACTATGACCGTGGTTACATGCTGCTGGAGGATTTTGGTAATGAGATTATGCAGTATTCCCTTGACGAGAAGACAGTCAGCCCCTTGTATGAAGAAGCATTGAAAAATCTGCTGATTCTTCAGAAAGTGAGGATTAATGAAGTGTGTCCGCTGCCCGAATTTGATGCGATTATGCTGAATAAAGAGATGGAGCTTTTTCCTCAGTGGTGTCTCAAAGAACTATTGGGTATGACAATTGGGCAGGATACGCGGGCATTGTTGGATGATCTGTTCCATCAGCTTACGGCATCGGCACAGGCGCAACCTCAGATCCCCGTGCATCGGGATTACCACTCTCGGAACCTGATGGTCTTACCGGAAGGGCTGGGTATTATTGATTTTCAAGGGGCTGTGATGGGCCCAGCGACTTATGATCTGGTGTCATTACTGCGTGATTGCTACATTGACTGGTCGCAATCACAGGTCTACCGCTGGATGGAGAGTTTCCGAATGCGCTCTGATGTGCTTGCGGTTCATGATCAGGCTACGGTGACTCGCTGGTTTGACTGGATAGGCGTTCAGCGACATGTCAAAGTGTTGGGTATTTTTGCACGGCTGTCGCTGCGTGACGGCAAGTCCGATTACCTGAAGGAGTTGCCTCGGGTGTTTGCTTACCTGTTGTGGGTGTGTGATCGCTATCCAGAGCTGGCCAGACAAGCAGACTGGCTACGCAGTGACATTCAGTCACGGTTCGCAAAGCTGGCGTGGTGGTATGATTATCAGTTAAACGATGAGTAACAGGATGTCAGAGAACGAAGGATTAACTCATTCACCGATGGCGGTGATGATCTTGGCCGCAGGGCTTGGTAAGCGGATGCGGCCGTTAACTCTGACAACACCTAAACCGCTGTTACAGGCAGGCGGGAAAGCGTTGATTGAGTATCACCTTGAGCAGCTGGAACGAGACGGCTTCAAGCATGTCGTGATCAACCATGCCTGGCTTGGGAATCAGCTGGAGGCGACACTGGGGAGTGGAGGTCGTTGGGGAATGAATATTCATTGGTCCTGTGAAGATGAGCCTCTGGAGACCGGAGGTGCTCTGTTGAAGGCGTTGCCGTTACTCGGTGATCAGCCATTTTTGCTGGTCAATGCCGATGTTTTTATTCGTCTTTCCTTTAAATTACTGCAGATGCCCATACATAGTCTGGCTCATCTTGTGTTGGTGAATAAGCCGGATCATCGACCAGAGGGGGATTTTGGGTTATGTGATGGCAATGTAGTGTTACCGAAACAGACAAAGGGCACAGCGCTCACTTATAGCGGCATCAGCATTTTGTCCCCTGAGTTATTCAAGGCGTGTCAGCTCAGGCGATTTCCCTTGGCACCGCTGTTGTATGCGGCTGTAGCTGAGGGACGGGTGACTGGAGAACACTATACCGGTTATTGGCTGGATGTAGGGGTTCCGGAACGTTTGCAGCAGCTAAATCAGGATTTAAATGCTGGATTGATTCCGGCCAACGAGTAAAACATGTGGTTTAGTATTTTATTATTTTCGTTTTTTGGGTTTGTTTTTGCTGGACCTTTTGGCGCCGTGCTTGGTGCTGGTCTGGCAACTTGGATTTTTAGCCAGCGAGTGAGAATAATCTATGGTCGGGGACCGAATTCTACTCGTCAGCGCCATACTCAGAGCGTCTTTTTCCGAGCGACCTTTCTGGTAATGGGAAAGCTGGCTAAGGCAGATGGTCGGGTTAATGAAAAAGAGATAGAGCTAGTTTCATCATTGATGAATGAGATGCGTATGTCGTCTAAGCAGCGACAAGAGGCGATTGAGTGGTTTAACCGGGGAAAAAGCCCTGGCTGTGATATTCAAGAAGCGTTACTAGCGTTTCGCCACGCCTCCACTTCCGGTAGCTTGATTAAGATGTTTGTGGAGTTTCAGCTGCAGGCCGCTTATGCCGATGGTCAGATGAGTCAGGCAGAGCTGAAGGTGTTGCATGAGGTCTGTAAATGTCTGGGTGTCACGCAGCTTACCTTCGAGATCCTGCATCAGAGTTTTTTGGCGCAGAGAAGCTTTTATTCGAGTCGTAATGGTGGCGGTCATCAACGGCAACAATATGGCTATCGGCAGACGGTGGATCATCGAAGCAAGCTGAAGGAGGCTTATGCCACTCTGGGCGTATCGCCAGATGCGACTGACAAGGAGGTCAAGCGAGCTTACCGGAAACTGATGAGTGGACATCACCCTGATAAGTTAGTAGCGAAGGGCTTGCCGGAAGAGATGATGGAAATGGCCAAGAAAAAGACACAGGAAATTCAGGCGGCTTACGACCTGATTCAGACAGAAAGAAAGAAACGTTAACGTAATGTATAAAAAAAAGAGCCCTAACGGACGAACCCTTTTTTCATCAGATAACAAAATTAATTAGTTCGTGGTGCTCAGTGCCGTCCTAGCATGAATGACTACTTCCCAGCCATCCTCAGTGTGTTTGACAGCATTGAATGTCAGGTATTGACCTTGGCCATTAACGACACGGGCAATCAGCAGGCCGTAATCTTCATGAGGAATGACTGCGATAGTCGTAATAGAGGCTTCAGAATCGTCATACGTAACTGCAGTCATCGGAGAGTCTAGATTAACCTTAACCTGTTTGGTATTTTCCATTGATGAGAGCATGCGGTCAGCTAGATAGTCAAAGGCAGAATTGTCATTGTCGATATCACCCTGTGTTGTGTTAAACTCTGCAGGCTTTGTAATATTATTGGCTTCAAGATCGATCAGACGGCTCCATTGGTGGTCGTTGTCGTTATAAGTGAGTAATTGGATCGACATCCCTTCAAAGGAGCGAGAATTATTGTCCACGTTCCATTGCTTGATGATTAAACCGACATCCTGAGAGACAACCCTAGCTACAGGAGTTGTTGTAAGTTTCAGATCTCCAGACAAACTGAAAATATTGTTTGCAAACAGGGCGGCAATATTGTCGACACCAACAATATTTTGGCTTTCATCGTAGGGGAATGTAGCCAGTATGGATTGATCATTGTAAAACTTTGGCAGCTCCGCAATATTTTTTTCTAGCATGAATTGAGTCCATGAATCATCATTTTGATACAGTTCGACCACCTTGTTGTAAGGCGCAGGCACTAGAGTCTTATCGCCTCCTGAACCACCTGTTATTTTTTGCCAAAATAGAGCGATCTCATCCAGTATGCCCTGGTAAGTTATTCCTCTATTTAGAGCATCCTGTGTTATGGAGGAGTGTGTGGACTCTTCGAGGTTGCGCATGGAATTCGCAGTAGTATTATCTGCATAGCTTGCGTTAGGAAATAGTGTAGCGAAGGTTAAGCCTATGCTCGCGAACAATATGGCTTTAATATTTTTAGTTCCAAATAGTGTATTCATGTGTAACTCCAGTAAGTAAAAAAATATGATACGTCCCCTGTTTTTTTTCTGATGAACTATATCTGATCTGAGTTCGTTAGATGGATAGAAGAGGTAGCACTTGCTAAAGTTAGAGCAAAAACAAACAGTATTGGTTCACATTAGTGTAGATTTAATGATCATTTAGATAGTTTTACTGTCTATAACAGTTAGTGCGTATGACTATATCTTTATGAGACTTCAACATAATTAGCAACTAAGTAAGTAGTCGCCCTCATTAAATTTTCCTCTTGTCTTGTCACCCATTACGAAACTCATTACCCATGACGAAACTCATTGGGGCATTTAACGCCAAATAATCGGTTTTATATCTGTTTCTAGTGCTTTGCAACGGTTTTCGATACCTATTCCGTAGAGCATGGTTTTGGCACACCATAGAGCACCAAAATCTGAGTGCCTTTGCGAATGTTCGCTACCATAGCGGCCAGTCCAAAAATCGGCGCATGTTTAGCAAGACCCATGAACCGAGTTCTGGCAAGCCCGTAATCTCTTTTTGAGCATTGAGCCAACTGCACATCGGACAAGGGATACCATGTCCCAAGCAATAAAGCCCGAAACAACGTCAGCCGAAGGGTAGCTGGGGCAGCCTGTTTTTTACCAGAGTATGGTTGGCTTTGTTGAGTTATGCTGAGGTCTCACTATGATATTGTAGGTGTTTTTTATTGCATAAGCCTTCATGAGCATTAGAAAAATCGTCAAGGAGTATTGAGTATTAGAAACTGATCGGTCGAATACAGTAGAATAGTCGAGTTTTCGGAATTACATTCGCTACGGAGTTTTAATGAAGCCTTTTTTGATTGCTCCCAGTATATTGTCTGCTAACTTTGCCCGTTTGGGTGAAGAGGTTCAGGCTGTTCTGGATGCCGGTGCCGACCTTATCCATTTCGATGTCATGGATAATCACTATGTACCTAACCTGACCATCGGCCCGATGGTGTGTCGGGTCTTGCGTCAATTCGGTATTACTGCGCCGATTGATGTGCATCTGATGGTGAAGCCGGTCGATCGAATGATTGGTGATTTCATTGAAGCTGGTGCGAGCTACGTCACGTTTCATCCAGAGGCCAGTGAACATGTGGATCGCAGTTTGCAGATGATTCGTGATGGCGGTTGCAAAGCGGGTCTGGCGCTGAATCCGGCCACCACACCGGATTGTCTGGAGTATGTGATGGATCGGTTGGATGTGATCCTGCTGATGTCCGTGAACCCTGGCTTTGGTGGCCAGTCATTCATTCCGTCCACTCTGGGTAAGTTGCGCCGAGTGCGTCAGCTGATTAACGACAGTGGTATGGATATTCGGCTGGAAGTGGATGGTGGTGTCGGCGTGGAAAATATTCGTGAGATTGCAGGAGCGGGTGCTGATACCTTTGTGGCCGGCTCTGCTATTTTTGGTCAAGATGATTACAACGCTGTGATTGCGAAAATGCGTGATGAACTAGCCAGCATTGCTCGTTAGTCCTTTCCATCGCATAAGCGTTTGCTGCCTCTTTAGAGTGAATTGGAATGGATCGAATAAGGTGCGGCAGGGTGAGCCGTTGAGGTTTGTGAGCGGTAATTGTCCAGTAAAAACGGATACCTGATTAATCATTCAATTTATCGGCCAAACCATCCATAATAACGCTTTCGTCCTCAGAATCTGTGGACGCGTAAGGACGTAAATCGTGCAACTTGCTCAACGCTCTTTCCCCTTCACACGAGCTCGTCGTATGCGTTACGATGACTTCTCCCGTCGTCTTATGCGGGAAAATAGACTTACTGTTGATGACTTGATTTATCCAGTATTTGTCCTCGAAGGTCAGGATCAACGTGATGACTGCACATCTATGCCTGGCATCGAACGCCTGAGTGTGAATGAGCTGCTTAAGGATGCGGAGCACTGGGTTGATCTGGGGATTCCAGCCGTTGCCCTCTTTCCTGTCATACCTGCCGAGAAAAGATCACTGAACGCCCATGAGGCTTGGAACTCGGAAGGCTTGGTTCAACGTGCGGTTCGTGCCTTGAAAGAACAGTTTCCGCAGCTGGGTTTGATCACGGATGTTGCCCTTGATCCTTTCACGACCCATGGGCAGGATGGCGTTATTGATAAGAATGGTTACGTCATGAATGATGAAACCGTTGAAGCGCTGGTGAAGCAGGCACTTTCTCATGCCGAGGCTGGCGCAGATATCGTCGCTCCATCGGATATGATGGATGGCCGTATTGGTGCTATTCGTGCCGCTCTGGAAAACGACAGTAAGGTCAGCACTCGAATTCTGGCATATTCAGCTAAGTATGCTTCCTGTTATTACGGCCCTTTCCGCGATGCGATTGGCTCCGCCAGCCACTTGGACGGAAGTAATAAGTTTAATTATCAGATGGACTCGGCCAACAGTGATGAAGCGTTGCACGAAGTCGCACTAGATCTCCAGGAAGGCGCTGATATGGTTATGATCAAGCCCGGCATGCCTTATCTGGATATCGTTCATCGAGTCAAAACGGAGTTCAAGGTGCCCACCTTTGTGTACCAGGTTAGCGGTGAGTATGCCATGCAAATGGCAGCTGTTCAGAATGGCTGGCTGAAAGAAGAGCAGGTGATGATGGAATCGCTGATCGCCTTTAAGCGGGCAGGTGCCGACGCCATCCTGACCTACTACGCAGTGAAAGCCGCCCTGTTGTTGTCCACCAAAGTTTGACAACAGCTTGGGAGGTGATTGTGATACTGTAAGGTTGGTTTACGACAATCGTCATACTTGAGCATCATAATAATTAAGGGGGATTCATGACAGAAAATGTCAGCTCCACCGAGCATGATACTGCTGATATCCCGACTCCTCCGATCGTCGGTGATCTAAATAACCCAGAATATTATATCAATCGGGAGCTCAGTCATCTGCAATTCAATATTCGAGTGCTTGAACAGGCAGTTAATGAAGACTACCCCTTATTGGAGCGTCTTCGTTATTTGCTGATTTTCTCTAGTAACATGGATGAATTCTTTGAGATTCGGGTCTCTGGCCTCAAGCAGCAGATTGAATTCGCACGAGAGCAGGTCGGATTGGACGGTATCCACCCAATAGAGGTTTTGAAAGAGATCAGTCGCTTGACTCATGAGCATGTCTGTCGCCAGTACGTCATGCTTAATGAGATCATACTGCCCGCCTTGGCTGAGGAGGGAATCCGTTTCGTCCGTCGTCAGCGATTGACAGAAAAGCAAATTAGCTGGGTCAAAATCTTTTTCTTCCAGCAGGTCATGCCGACCATCAGTCCCATCGGCCTGGATCCGGCACACCCATTTCCACGACTGGCTAATAAGATTCTAAATTTCATCGTCGAACTGGAAGGAAAAGACGCTTTCGGTCGGGAGACCGGTATGGCGATTATCCCTGTACCTCGCTCCCTGCCTCGTATTGTCTCTCTTCCAGAGAGCATCTGCGAGGAGGGAGGTGATAACTATATGTTTCTGTCGTCTATTATTCACTTGCATGCCAAAGATCTGTTCCCCGGTATGATCATTAAGGGCTGTTATCAATTCCGGATTACCCGCAACAGCGACCTGAGTCTCGATGACGAAGTGGATGATCTAGCCTCGGCACTACAGGGAGAACTGTTGGCACGCCGTTATGGTGATGCGGTTCGTTTAGAGGTGGCTGATCACTGTCCACGACACTTGTCTGATTTCCTGCTACGCCAATTTGCTTTGGCAGAAGATGAACGATATGAGGTGAGCGGCCCTGTTAATCTCATGCGTCTGATGGATGTCTGCAACTCACCGAACCACGGCCATTTGCAATTCAAACCATTTACCCCTGGTTTTCCAAAAGGGTTGCCAAAAAGCAGTGACCGATGGTTCGATGCTATACAAAAAGAAGATATTCTTCTCCTGCATCCGTTCCAGACGTTTACTCCGGTGGTTGATCTATTACGTCAAGCTGCCAAGGATCCTCACGTCTTGGCGATCAAGCAGACTTTGTATCGTACTGGAGCCAGCTCTGAGATGGTCGATGCTTTGGTTGATGCTGCGCGACACGGTAAAGAAGTAACGGTTGTGGTGGAGATCCGAGCACGCTTTAGTGAAGAGGAAAACCTCAAGCTAGCCCGACGTCTTCAGGAAGCCGGTGCCGTTGTCGTCTATGGTGTCGTTGGCTACAAGACTCATACCAAGCTGATGCTGATTGTTCGCCGGGAAGGCCGCAATATCGTCCGCTATGCTCATCTTGGTACAGGCAACTACCATGCGGCTAATGCTCGGCGCTATACCGACTATAGTCTGATGACCTGTGACAAGGATCTGACCAATGATATCCACAAGGTCTTTCAGCAGTTAACCGGCATGGGTAAGGTCGTGCGGGTAAAGAAGCTCTTCCATGCCCCGTTTACATTGAAGAAAAGCCTGATTGATCTGATTCACTGGGAAGCAGAACACGCTCGAGCAGGGCGCACGGCACACATTATTCTAAAGGCCAATGCGCTGACAGAAGCGAATATTATCAGGGCGCTCTATAAGGCATCTCAGGCAGGAGTGAAGATTGATCTGGTGATTCGTGGTATCTGTAGTCTGCGTCCCAGCATTGAGGGGTTATCCGATAATATCTACGTTCGCTCTATTGTTGGTCGATTTTTGGAACATACTCGAGCTTATTTTTTTCAAAATGATACAAATCCCAAGGTGTTCTGCTCCAGCGCCGACCTAATGATTCGAAATATGGATCACCGAGTGGAAGCTTGTTTCCCTATAGAGAGTCCCAGGCTTGCCAGCCGTATCAAGAAAGAGTTGGATCTGTACCTGACTGACAATACCGGCAGTTGGAGACTGCTATCTGACGGCAGTTACGAGCAGAACCGCCCGACAAGAAATCAGAAGCCTAGAAATGCTCAAGGGACACTATTAGAGTCGCTGGCAAGCTAATCCACGTCTGCTGTTGCCATCTCAAGAGACTGTGACATGTCGTAGTGGTTGCTCTGGTGAGTGCTTTATTTTTAGTCGCTGGTTAATTCGGTTAACATGACGCACACACTCATAATTGGCCTGCTGTATAGTCTTGATCGTTTGCTGGATACGCTGAACCAGCAGGTTGTAAGATAATAACAAGCGAGCCACCTCTTCACGGGATGCGTTATTATGCACCATTTGACGACCTTCATTCTTGGCTGCCAAGTGCTCTTGGCTTAGTTGGTTGGTCAGAGTGGATAATTTTGACTTCACCTCCTGAAATTCATTGATTAAGGCTGTTGCATCACCGAAGGCATACTTTGCTTGGCGCCTGAGCGAACGCCACTCGTTTTCTGTCAAACTTTGCGCCAAATTATCATCAAGAACCCCAGTATTGAAATATCCCATTTGTTCTCGCGTTCGGACTATCGAATGACCTTGATGATCACGCGTACTACTCTCCTTAAGTGCCATCCAGTCTGGAATATTTTTCAATGGATAAGGGTCAGAATAATTTGTCATGTGATTCTCGCGCACTGCCGTAATTGCCTGGTTTACCTGATTATTCCAAGTGTTGAATATACGTGATACGCGTGATACACAGGCCCAAGTAACAATCCCGAAAATACCCGCAGTCGAAGAGCCAGAAAGAGCAGCGCCAAAGAGTTTCTTGGCGCTGGGTCTGATACCCGAAAGCAGTGCCATTATTGTACCTGCCTGATACAACTGATAGGGTATACGCTGCAGCTGAAAAACCACATAAGCGACGATGGATTTCGAAACTCCCTTTATCACTTGCTTCACTGCTTGGGTTTCTAGTTTTTTTACCTGTTCATCAAGCACCTGCTTGGTCTGGATGCCTGCCTGAGCCCTTGACATTAAATTCGCAACATACATATTAGGATTCCAGTAAACTAAGTTATCTTCAATTTCAGTCTCCGTGTAATTTTCTGGGCCTATCTGACTAGCTATTTCACACTGAAGGCCAAGCAATTTGTGTTTATTGTACATAGACTTCTTAACATCGTGAGTGATCATTGTTTCGATGAGGCTAGGCTTGCAGAGAAAAGATCGTATTTTATGGAGCGTTAAATGGGAGGATTTTTTTCCTTTCTTATCGATAATCGTGGAAAAAATTTGGCCAAGTTCCTCGTTATTCATGTCTTCGAAAAGGTTCAGTTTCCCCGTACCACTCTCCAGTAAGGTACTTATATCTTTTTCAATACTCGCTTTGTCTTGAGTATAAACTTCCAATGCCAAAATAATGGATTCAGTCACGGGTTTCATTGCATCCTTTAAGCATGTTTGCTGATATTTTAATTCAGCCATAGCTGTTTCGTAGAGCACCGCATCCTCAAAGGAGTCGCTGGCAGCATGTTTCAGTTTGCTAATCTTTTTGGCGATAGCATCAAACTCACGTCTTTCTTTTATTAAGGCATCAGTAATATTTACTTCTCCAGATAGAAACATTAAACTTTTAAGAAGCTTATGTTTATGCTGCTTAAGTGTTATTTCAGATTGCTGAAGAAGCGCTAGATTTTCTGTTAATACGACTTCAAGCTTTTGTGCCATATCAGGTTTTATCGTTTTACTTTGTAATTGCGTACGTATCGTTTTTATCTTTTCACAATAAATATCTATGTTTTCTTCAAGTTTTCTTATCTGCTTACGCAGTTTTTCTGACCGATGATGATGCCACTTAGTTTTCACAAAATAGATAATATTATCAACAGTAAACCAAAATATAATCGCGGAAGCGAGTGTCAATATAAAGAAGGAACTGATAATAATCGTGCTACCTATCGATAACGATATCAGCGATGCTAAAATTATATTCACCGCTAATCCAGCACCCAATTCAGTTAGCTGAAATATAATACAACGTTTATTTCTGCATACCCATTGTGTAACGACATCTAGAAACTGGCGGGATTTTTTAAGCAAGTTATGACGTGTTTTTAGTGCTTTTTGAAACATATACTGTCGATCGGCATCATTCAGAAAGGCTTCTGTACTCACCTGTTCCAAGGTAGCACAGGCTGCCTGTTGAGGGAGAACGTGACTATCAGCAATAGTCGGTGGCAGCGAACGGCTGTCAGTTTGAGTTTCTACCGTTAATGATGTATCGCTTGATGCGACAGCATTGGCGGTGCTGACTGGAGATTCATGTTTATCGTCAGACTGATTCCTGTTCAGTAATGCGTGTTTTACCGCCATTAGTCGTTTAGCGGTAATCGAATTTTCAATAGGTTTTCTCGAAGTTTCCTTAATGTTGAACTCAGTAAGCGCATTGTCGATGCGATCATCAAGCTCGTGGCTCTCATCATCTAGCCACGCTGTGTCAGCATGTATGGTGGTATTATTAGCGAGTGGGTCCGAATGTGACAATATCGGCTCAGAAGGCATGTATTGCTCATCTGAGCTTTCCGTGAAACTCTTTTTTGTTATTGGTGACGAGAAAAAATGCTGACGTTTCTCATTACATAAATGGTTTGGTATTGGACTATCGTTGTTCGGTATACCGATCGTTTTTAAGTAAGGCTTTATAATATGCTCCGTGAATGTTTCAGGTAAACGCTTTCCACGAAGTAAAAATTCATAGGTTAACTCATCTGCTTGCGAGTTATACCATTTCTGAATATCCAAGAGCATTGATTCATCAACATCCCCTTTCAATCCAGTCATGAGATGTACTTTTCCTTGGGCACATTTGAAATGCCATCGATTATTAGAGGCCAGAACAAAAGCACATGCCATACGCATCTCATCTCTAGATTGTATCACCACGCTTCTATTAGTGAGTTTGATGCACTGACGACCGCATTTAGATAATGAATTGATAAACTGAATATATAAGTCTATTGGCTGATTGCAATGATTGAGTTTATAACTATTCCAATTGATTAACGTGGTTTTTTCATTATCGAAAATGCACTGAAATAGTGGACTACTAGAACTGCCATGGATAGAGTCATGAGAAGGATCTAATGGGCAATCTAGTGGCATTCTGTTTAACCTCAGAATTTTCATGCAATAATTTCCACATGGAAATTTATTCTAGTAAAAGACGGTTTTATTATCATGGAATAAATAACCACTTGTATTTGAAAAATTCAAAGGTGATTTATAATATGACATAATATTAGAGTGGTTATCATTGTGATTAGTTCGATATTTTTATGAATAACGTCAAATAAAACTTGACTCCGTTACTTTAAAACAGAAATAATTGCCTTAACCCTAGACAGCACATGGCCTGGCACGTTACAGCAATCTGGATCACATCCTCAAACTCAATCCTCGCAGAACCTATACGGTAAATCAGTGGATACCACGCTTTGAATAGGCTGATGACGCTATTAGAGTTAGATTCACTCTCACCGGTTTGTCATACAGCCAAACGACGTCGTTTGTTATCGGAATATGCGCTTGACCATTTGACTCGATCGGCAGACAACTCTTTAGAACAAGATCATAAAGGCTTTCACCGAAGGTCATGGCGTTCGGTGTTCTGAAGAGTGGAAAAAGCCTTCATAAATCCGTTCTGTCGGTAATGTTTGTGCACGTTTGAATAAATTATGAACAGTTCTCAGTAAAAAGTTGAATCGGGAGTCCTCCCACTCAGTGTTCTTAAACGATGGAAATGGGAAAGTAATCAAAAAGTCACGGATGCAGGTTAATGACATGAATCGCTAATAGTTCTATCCAGCTTACGGAAAGAAATGGCCTCAGCGATGTGCTGCATAGTGATAGCGCTGGTGCCTGCCAAATCAGCGATGGTTCTCGCCACTCGAATAATTCTGTGTGCAGCCCTAGCAGATAACCCCAGTCGCTCAATGATGTCGATCAATCGCATTTTTTCCGGCTTTTTCAGTGACGCGTGCTTCTCCAGATCTCGTGTTGCTAGCTGGCTGTTAAGCTTGCCCTGTCGTGCATATTGGCAGCTTCTTGCAGACTGAACGCGAGCCAATACGACGGCAGAGCTCTCTTCGCTATCCGTCGGGGTATCCAATAATTCGGACGCAGGTAATCGTGAGACTTCTAAATGCATGTCAATTCGGTCAAGTAACGGTCCCGATAACTTACGACGATAGCGTTGAATCTGTTCAGGGCGACAAGAACAGGCATGTGTTTTATCGCCAAGATACCCGCAGGGGCAAGGATTCATGGCCGCCAATAGCTGAAATCTCGCGGGGAAAATCGTTTGACGCGCTGCCCGAGAAATGCAGATCGTGCCCGATTCTAAGGGTTGACGCAGCATTTCAAGCACTCGGCGATCAAATTCAGGCAGTTCATCCAAAAACAAAACGCCGTGATGTGCCAGTGTGATCTCACCGGGTTTAGGGAGGGAGCCACCTCCAACCAGAGCCACACCAGAGGCAGAGTGGTGCGGTGTCCTGAATGGTCGAAGATGTGAGTATTGGCGGAAGCCATAACCCGCCACCGAGTAAATGGCACTGACTTCGACAGCTTCAAGTTCCGTCAGAGGTGGCAGAATACCGGGCATGCAGCTAGCCAGTAGAGTCTTTCCAGTACCTGGCGGCCCGAATAGAAGCAATCCATGCCCTCCCGTAGCCGCGATCTCCAGAGCTCGGCGTGCCTGAGGTTGCCCTCGCAGTTCGGTCAAGTCCTGATAAGTTGGTAAATGCTGCTCAGTGGTAGCGTCCATTATGTTGATCGGTAGCAGTGGTTTAGTCGCCGTAAAGTGACCGGTCACAGCCAGCAGGGAGTCAGCGGTAAACACCTCGGCCTCTCGATACAGTAACGCTTCGTTGGCATTGCTCTGCGGGACAATCAATTTTCTGCCCGCTTTATGGGATGCAATCACTGCGGGCAATACGGCACTGACAAAACGAACCTCTCCGGATAGCGCCAGCTCTCCCAAGCATTCATACTGTTCTAGGCTATCGGAGGGTATCTGTCCGGAGGCCGCAAGAATCCCCAGTGCAATCGGCAGATCAAATCGTCCTCCCTCTTTGGGCAGATCTGCTGGCGCCAGGTTGATGGTTATCCGCCGGATGGGATATTCAAAACCGGCATTCATGATAGCGCTACGCACCCTATCTTTGCTCTCCCGCACAGCTGTTTCCAAGAGGCCTACAATATTCAGGCTGGGTAAGCCATTGGAGAGGTGGACTTCCACGGTAACTGATGGCGCATCAATACCGTGGCGACCACGGGTATGAACAACTGCAAGTGACATCCGATATCCTGATTGATGGGTGGTGTTAGGTTAAAAAGGCCTTATCCTGAAAGCCAAGAAGCAGGAAGTATCGAACAGGATCAGGAAATTGCAAATTTAATTTAATTTTGGATCGCGAATTTGACGCTCAGGTGGCTGTTTTATAGCGCACCTCGAAAGAGGTTGTAGGCGTTCAAAAATCGAGTCACCGAGAGAGAAAAGAGTCAGGCATCCGCAGAAGTATCCACCGTCATGCCAATCGGTGACGACTCTTGATCAGCCATCATGAGGAAGGCGTCACTCATACATCATTACGGATAAATACCCACTTATTCCTGTCGCTCATATCAGCATTAAAGGCGTAGCCTTTATAATCAAACCCTTTCAGGTTTTCTACTTGATTAATACGATTTTCGATAATATATCGCACCATTAACCCTCGGGCTTTCTTGGCGTAGAAGCTGATAATCTTGTACTGACCATTTTTAAAGTCTTTGAAAACAGGAGTGAAAATTTCACCCTCAAATTTTGCTGGTTTGACTGATTTGAAGTATTCATTAGATGCAAGATTAACCAACACGTTGTCTGTCTGATGCTGCAACGCCTCATTGAGTTTTTCGGTAATACGATTACACCAGAATGCGTAAAGATCCTTGCCTCGGCTGTTAACGAAACGAGTCCCCATCTCTAGGCGATAAGCCTGTATCAGGTCAAGCGGACGGAGTAGGCCATAAAGTCCAGAAAGAATGCGAAGATGGGATTGAGCAAACGCGAAATCCTCGGCCGAGAGACTCTCTGTATCCAACCCGCTATAGACATCCCCCTTGAATGCTAGGATGGCCTGTTTGGCATTGTCAGGGGTGAAGGGTGTCTGCCAAGCTTTAAATCGTGCGGCGTTTAGCTCAGCCAGTTTGTCGCTGATACCCATGAGGCTGGCGATATCTGACGGATTCAGTGTGCGTAGCTGTTTAATCAGTTCTTTAGACTCTGTCAGAAAGATCGGTGTGGTGAACTCCTCTGTTACAGGTGGCGTTTCGTAATCGAGTGTTTTTGCAGGAGAGATAACCATCAGCATAACGGTGTCCGGAGTTGTGGTGCTTTAGTACCGAAAATTGTAAACCAGTGCTGAGCTGGTAGCTATCGAAGCTGAATGGTGATTTTGATCAGGGTGATAGGTTAACTTAAGCGAAGCAACTCCGAGATCAATCTCCGACTCATTTATTTGAAGGTTTTAAGCCCGACAAGCGGTTAGTATTACCTGAATTTGTGACTTTAAATGCATCAAAAATGGCGGAGACTTCCATACCGCAAGGGTTATAGCATGAGAAACTATCATTTAAAAAACTCACTCAGTGGTGAATTATCTAGATAACTAGCTTCACCTTTGCAGACCTTTAATACTACAGGCGTAGAAACCATCAATGAAGTCACGGATTCAGGTATTAGTAATCGTCCGCAGTCGTATTTAAGGAAAACTCATCGTATTTTAAGGCAAACTCATCGTATAATTCGGTAAGATAATCTAGATCCGTATCTCTTTGTACATCGTAACCGGAGTCGGCCATCTGTTTTTTGATTTTTTGAGTAGCAACGACAGGTAAGTTTTTCCCATAAGTAGCCAAAATAGTAGTGGCTTTTTCTATAAACTCATTTTTATTAACTTTGGTTTCCATTGCTTCGTCAATCACCTCGCCCCATTGAAAATTATGAATCGTCTTAACAGAGACTGAACCTGAAGGCACTCCATTAATAAAATTACCTTCGACAACATATTTCTCCCCTATCTCGTATCTAACTTGCCCATTAAGTTTATTGTTTGAGTAATCGGCAGAAAAAGCTTCATTTGCTGCCATAAGAAGAAAAACACTTCCATTAATCATGTTACCTGAAAAGCTAATGCGATAACGAGATTTGCCCACTCTTTCATCTATAAAAAGTGCTTCACCTAATAGAATTTTCGTGCCAATTAGCACCCGTGTTTTAAGCGTAAAGTTTTGAAATTGATTAAGCGGATTATTAGCATTTATAGAGTGCCTCCGGTCTTCTTTTCCGAGGTTTTCCGGCATCAATGGGTGCTGCTGAAGTCCCCAGATATCGACCTTTCGACCTAAAGGGTCGTATTCTTCGATGTTCTCCATGCCGAAGCTAATGGATCAAAATACTAATGCTATAATAACTACAATAGATGCGATTCTATTTTTCATGGTTCATATCCTATGTTGTTTTTGTTAAATGAAATCCTTCATGCAATGTTGATGTAGATAAATAATAAAAATATCTTAATCACCGCAATTATGTAATTAGACAATTAAAATACCAGATAGTGCCGACTCGTTTAAAAAACACTGCCATAATTGTATGTTTTATGATTATACCAATGTCGACGTTAGCTATACTAACAGCAATGTTATTCATTTTTTAGGCGTACCGTGATATAAATAAGACTTGGATGTATTTTTCGGAGTAAAATAAAATGGCAGTAATAACACTGAACGCTAGTCAAAAATTTATTGATCAGGTCAATGCACTAGCTAAAGAAGAAGGGGTTAATAAGAGCGAGCTGTTGCGCAAGGCTGTTGAGTGTTACAAATTACAACAGAATAAGCGTCAGCTACAGGCTCGTTTTAGTCGGGAGGCTGCGTCGGTCGCCAAGATGAATCGTAATGTCGAAAAGCCACTGCAATGAACCATGCTGGAGGATAGATAGCCATTGATATTTGTCGGGTATCGCCTGCTTAGCGGGTTTCTATTATCCTTGTCTTGCTCTGATAATATCGATAGAGGGCTTTGCATGACCTCAAAAATAGTAATTTCACAAAGCTAAACGAAAGATCTTTATTTTTGTCTGATTCAACTAATCGTCCTGTGTTTGGCAGTTGTACATTGATTTCTTCAAAATGTGTTGTTAATAACCGATTTTTCTCAATAGATGCCTGAAACGCCAGAATGTTGAGTGGTCAAGCAGTGATTCACTGATGCTTAGATCAAAAAGACGACGAAATAACCAATTTCTTGCTAACGGTTCGTGAGTGTATGAGCTGACCAGATTAACGAGGGCTGTTGAACACGCTCATATTGGAACTTACTTTTTAAAGTTATCGATATTTTTTAGCTATTATAGCTGGTAGTATGCAGGTGTAGTGATAGGTCAATGAGCACCGTCAATCTAGCCCTAAGAAGCATGCTAGTAACGCATTTAATGTGTTGTTAAGTCGCTAATCTGAGCTGGAGTCCAAAACAGGTCAGTCTATGTCTCAAATCTTTTTGTTCTGTTTCGGTCAGCCATGAGTGAATTTATCTGTTTCATTCGCGAGCTGAATCCGCTAACGGCTAATTCTCAATCGGATGGTCTCACGAGGCTGATTGTGCCTGGATATTAATGGATTCCGCTTAATGGTGGATGTTTGTTATAATCCATTCACTGTTATTTTTAATATGTTGTTTGAACAGGTAGGCAAGTTATGCGTCCAAGTGGAAGAGCTGCGGATCAGTTACGCGATATCCGGATTACTCGTAAATATATCAAGCATGCGGAGGGTTCCGTACTGGTGGAGTTTGGTGACACCAAGGTGATCTGTACCGCCAGCCTTGAGCGTAATGTGCCTCGCTGGCTGAAGGGTATGGGGCAGGGTTGGGTAACAGCAGAATATGGTATGTTGCCACGAGCGACTGGCGATCGAACAGGACGCGAGGCTGCTCGTGGTCGTCAGTGTGGTCGAACGTTGGAAATACAGCGCCTGATCGCTCGTTCTTTGCGATCTTCCGTTGATCTGAATAAGTTGGGCGACCATACCATTACCATTGATTGTGATGTGATTCAGGCTGATGGCGGCACTCGGACGGCATCAATTACCGGTGGTTGTGTGGCACTGGTGGACTGTATCCGTCATATGCAGCGAAACAAGCTGATTCGTAATGACCCTTTTAAACAGTTGAGTGCCTCAGTCTCGGTCGGCATGTACAACGGTAATCCAGTGTTGGATCTGGATTACCCGGAAGACTCCAATGCTGAAACCGACATGAATGTGGTCATGACAGAGCAGGGTGGTTTTGTCGAAATTCAGGGAACGGCTGAAGGCGAGCCATTCGAGCAGGCGGATATGGACGCGATGATGCAACTGGCAAAGAAAGGTATCGATGATATTTTGATTATTCAGCGTCAGGTACTTGAGGCGCCGTGATTGCATCGTGATTGCATGAGTGGCAAACGGTCAAGAGCTCGGATGATCGAGCTGTTGATCGTTCATCAACATGAGAGTTTTCACTCATAATTCCTGATGATTGACGTATGTTGAGACGTTTTTTCAGGTATCAATGCTATCACTGAAATAGTTATTGGATGTCCAAGCTGGATCTGTCAGTTCGGACTCGGTGGCTCTGATGTTCTGAAAGTCAATGACATCCACATAATAGGGTGAGCGTCTAGTCAAAAAGCCATCCTCTGTCGTGTTTTTAAGACCTTCGTCATTGGAATTGATGATGCTCATACTGAGTCATTAGGGTCTATTTCAATGTGATACCGTTAATACTTCGTTGCATTACCATGACATGTTGAGTAGCTCTACGTGTCTATTCATAACGGCATTCATTTATTAAAGTGGGCTTGCTCATGAGTTCTTTCTTTGTGGGTTATATACCAAGAGACCTCAGCATAACCAGCAACTTTAGCTGCGCTCATTAAACTTTCCTCATTTTGTCATCCATTACGAAACTCACTGGGGCATTTAACGCCAAATAATCGGTTTGATACCTGTTGCCTCTATCGGTGTGGCATCAATG
>JAGLCE010000022.1 GCA_023146365.1 Endozoicomonadaceae bacterium | reverse complement strand
ATACACAGAGTTATTTACAGTCTCCGTCAACAGGAAAGCCTGATGATTTCTATATGAAAACATATTTCCATTTAGAAGATGAGAAAAATTTACCGATAGCACCTACTTCAGATATGTTAATGAATTGTAAAGTAAGGTATTATGAAATCTATCAAGCACTCAGCAAGTTGCTTTTAGATAAAAAATCTTAACCTTAATTCGTGACTTCAAGGCAACAATAGAGCCTACAGATGATGCTCGGTCAGTCGTGTTCAAAACATGGAGGTTTCGGGAACTTCTCCATTGAGGTCAAGGTGACAAAACTTGCGAAATAGTAGGCCTCTATATAAATAACACTGAGTCAACTTGTGAGATAATCAGTAAAGAAGGCTTATTATTGTTATTTTGACGAATATATAATATTTAACTGGTGAACACTGTGTACCTGACAGTACAAAAAATGTTAGCTTTAATTCATTATTACTTATATTTTGCTATATAGTTATTAAATATAATCAGGATAAACACTTAAAGAATTTATTTTAAACTCAACACATTATATTTTATGAGTTTCTGAGTGATTTAATATAGAAGGATGACTAAACAAATGAAATACAATCTTTTTAATAATAAAAATATAAATTTTCCTAATCAGATACCTTCAGATAACCCTATTAAACTTACAAAAAAAAAGACTCGTTAAGTTTTTGAGTATGTGCGTTAAAAAAATAACTCCACATCGCTGGAGGAAATCAGAACAAAAAACAAGTACAGAAAAGCATACACATGCAACACATCAAAACATAAACGATAAAAAAGTTTCTCTATTTAAAGGAATAGATGGGGCTAGTGGACAAGTTGCCATAGTTACTGAAAAACGAACAGATAATGAACCATGTAGATTATGGGTAGCTCCTAAAAGGAATACCATCAGGCGAGACCCAACAGTTAGAGTAACGATTGACAGCGCTTTGAAAACATGATTTTCTCGCTTTTTTATCGTTCCCACGCTCCTGCGTGGAAACGATAAAATACAGAATTTTGAAGAAAGCGTAGAGTATAGGTTATATTAACTCGTCTGGTGGTAATGGGGCTTTTTCTAACTGATTCATCATCTTTTGATCATTGGTTTGCAGTGTTAGGCGGCATGTTCTGGATAGCGAGCTAGCTGTTTGATGGTCGACAAGCTTTTTCAATAGTGAATCATTCAGCCGTCTTGCCGAATCGGGTTTTTTTGCCAGTTTTTTCAGGGCAGTCGGAAGATAAGATTGAAGTAGGTTGTTACCTTTTTCTAAGGGGAGTTCTTTTGCGCTGACTCGTGACAAAATTTCCCGTTTGAAATTGATGGCATCAGAAACACTGTTCAGATTTCCCCCTTTCTGCGACAGGGATTGAAGCAGTTTTTGTGGATTCTGTGCGGCGCCCCATTGCGTAGCGTGAAGTTTATTTTTGAGTTGTGCATCAACATCCGTCATTAATTCTTTGGCTTTATCTTTTCCAACCAAGGGGGTCAATACTGTCATAGAAAGATTCTGAATCTTGCCTTGGCGGACAAGCTTGAATAATGATGCAGTAACCTTTGTTGACAGCGTACTGTATTGGCTGTCATTTAGATTGCCTACGCTATAGCCTGTTAGTATGTCTTTTTTGAAAGTCTGTATACTATGCAAGTCTGATAACCCCTGGGAGGCTTTTTCATAATTTTTATAAATGGCATTCATCTTTGATGATGCAGGGTGAGTAAGAGAGGCCTGGCTCAGAGAGAGTGTGCTATTCGATGTCTGTTTGTTGACTGTTCGATTGGACATTGTTTTTGTTGGTATGACTGCTTTTTTTGAGAAAAACAAGGATTTCAATTTATATTTAAGATGTTTGATTACACGGGACAGACTGCCGGTTATCTTGCCTGCCTTGCCTACAAGGTATCCCATGTTTTTCTGGTTATTGGCGTATGTTTGAAAAGTATTTATCATTCGAGTAATCTTAGACATCGTGTTTCTCTACTTGTTGACAGAAGTTAACGGTTGATCATATCAACGCATTTTATACATTAGTGGCATCAGCAATTATCTCTGCATTTCATGGTTATTTACAACAGTAATAAGGCGCGGCAATAAATACGTTGTAATTAGTTGACCCTGAAAAACCATCCTTTAAAACAGTTTTAGCTGCATCACCACACTTCTCATCACTTAGGTTGTATAGCTGTTTTAACGCCAACAAATCAATCATTAAGCGAATGGACTTCTTGATCGTTGCAATGCACGGAAAGTGGTTGTTCCAGCGCTGCCCAGCTTATCGTTCTTCCCAGTGCCTAGTAACGAGTTGTAATCAAGCTGACTGAGGGTGTAAAAAACCGGATTGAGGAGTGTCTTGGGCTATTTGGGCGCATTTTCATCTATTGTTCGACCAGAAAATGTGCTCATAGCTTAACAAATACGATTGAAAATACTGCACCATAAATGTACTTTTATATTAATAATCAGTATGTTACGTATTTTTCAGGGCCGACTACCTATCAGATGAACGTTATCAAGCTCTCCAGATGTCGACATACAGCCAGAATGCTGGGATGGTCAATGCGGTGATCAACAAAGTGCTTGCGCGAGTAATAGCGAACATATCTTTGTTGGATTTTCTGAGAGGAGCAACCGACTCCTGATAAATCAGCATTCAGGCCTTTATGGATTTCAGACTGTTGTCATTTCAACCCACTGCTTTAGTGTGCTAATCCAGACTGGGTGGTCATTCAGGCAGGGGATCATAATCAGTTGCTCGCCACCGGCAGCTTTAAACAGTGCGTCACCCTGGATGGCGATCTCTTCGAGTGTTTCTAGACAGTCTACGGTAAATGCTGGGCATATCACCAATAAGCGCTTAACTCCTTTTCTAGCCAGTTGCTCGATGGTTTTATCGGTATAAGGTTCTAGCCATTTGGCTTTGCCCAGCCGAGACTGAAAGGCGATCGAATGGCGATCATCTGAGATCCCTGCTGCTCGAACAAATGAAGCGGTTGTCTGGTATAGCTGGTGACGATAACACGTTGCGTGAGCAGGTGACGGCTTATAACAGCAATCAGGTGTCAAACAGTGGTGACCTGTCGAATCATCTTCTCGAACATGTCGCTCAGGAAGGCCGTGATAACTGAACAGCAGATGATCGTATTTTTGCTTGAGCCAGAACTTGGCACTTTCAACCAGTGCATTAATGTAATCTTGATGATTATAAAAGACCGGATGAATCGTGAGCGTTTTACGAATATTCTGTTTTTTCATGACTCGCTGAGTCTCTGCCAAGCAGCTCTTAACGGTCGACATCGCATAGTGCGGATACATAGGCAACAACAGGATCTCCTCGGTCTGTTCAAGCATTGACAACTCCAACAGCTGCTGTTCGATAGAGGGTGATCCATAGCGCATGGCCATGCGAATTGGGAGTTCTGTTTGTGCTTGCAGTTTTTCTCTGACCTGCTCACTCATGACTTTTAGTGGAGATCCTTCAGGAAGCCAGACAGACAGATAGGCTTCTGCCGATTGCTTGGGCCGTGTAGCCAGCAGAAACGTGACCAGCAATCGCCGCAAAAGCCATGGCAGGGTGATGACATATTTATCCATCAGGAATTCATTGAGATAGCGTCTGACATCGCTGACTTCAGGAGAGTCAGGTGACCCAAGATTGACCAGTAACACCGCACGGCCCTGCATGCTTCGCTCCGGAGGCAGGTGATGATTGGAGGGTAATTATAAGGCATTGTCAGGAAAGAATCAGTCATGTTTAACCCTGAAATCGATCGGTTTTGCTTCAGGGTTAAACAAGGTCTCAATCGGTCTGCTTACTGGGTGTGGCAAAGTAACGCAGCACTATATAACCCATAATGGCTGACAAAAATGAAGCAATTATGATAGCGATACGATCGATGATCAGATATTTATGGCCGATCTCGTCAAACGCCAAAGTTCCGATAAAGAGACTCATCGTGAAACCGATACCGCAGAGAATCGATACGCCGTAAATATGTATCCAAGAAGTGCCTGTTGGTAGCTTAGCAAGACCTGCTTTAATAGCTAGCCAAGTACAGCCAAATACGCCTACCTGCTTACCGATAAATAAACCAATGATAACGCCTAAGGGGCTTGGATCTAGTAAGTTTTTGAGCTGGGAGATGTTCAGATCGACACCTGCATTAGCAAAGGCAAATAACGGGAGTATCCAATAATAGCTGCAGTCATGAAGCTTATGCTCCAAAGCTCTCAACAGCGAGTGGCCGTTTTCGTTCCGGAGATGCATCGGAATGGTCAAGGCAAGTGCCACGCCGGCAAGCGTGGCATGGACGCCGGATTTCAGTACGCAGGCCCACATGATGATACCTACCACGATGTAAGGTCCGAGTCGTGTTACATTAAATCGGTTGAAAGCAATCAGTAATGTCAAGCAGATGCTCGCCAAGATGATAGCTACAATGGATAGGTCTGCTGTGTAAAACAGGGCAATGATGATGATGGCGCATAAGTCATCAATGATGGCCAACGCCATCAAAAATATTTTCAGTGATGCCGGTACTCGTTTGCCAAGCAGCGCCAGAATGCCTAGGGAGAAGGCGATATCGGTTGCCGAAGGAATAGCCCACCCCTTGATGCCGATCGAGTCCTTATAATTCAAGATTGCATAACAGAATGCTGGGACGACCATGCCGCCCAGCGCCGCTACAGCAGGCAGTATGACTTGGGAGCGGCTGGACAACTCCCCGACCAGAAATTCACGTTTTACTTCAAGGCCGATCAAAAGGAAGAACACCGCCATCAGGCCGTCGTTGATCCACAACAAAATCGGTTTGGCAATTGTCAATGACCCAACAGCGATGGTAATGGGGACGGAAAGCAGAAGATCGTAATATGCGCTCAAGGGGGTATTAGCCACAAAAATGGCCAACACTGCGGACAGGATCAGTAAAATCCCAACGGCTGCTTCGTGCTTTAACAAACGACAAATGAATGCGATCATGCGGCCTCCAGTAATGACCATGTCGCATACTTATGACACGAGCGACTTAAAGTGGATAACACAATTAACTTTCTATGAAATGGTAGGATATTTGTCAACTACGAATAATACGGGTACACAGAGAATAGGTCAACGATATCGAACTGCATAACCCTTTTTCCGTTCACTGAGAGCCCGTTGCGTTCCTAGATTGCCACAATAACCGACACACTTGGAGTGGTACGTGGATTAATTGGTGCTTACTTACTCGATCTGTTTCATTATTACTGATACTACCGTTTACTGATACTACCGTTTACTGAAGCGATCTCTCCAGCATTGACGAGTCTTGTTGTCGCTCAGCAGTGTCATATCCATCACTGGATAATATAAACTCTATTCATTACAGCCCAGTAATCCTCACCATAATCAAGCAAAATAGAGTTATCGTGTGGAATTTTATTGGTAGATATCACGAATGCTACATATCCATTGGTATGGTGATGCACAAGAAATGAAGCATTAGCTGGGGGACATTGAGTGTTCCCTTGATAAGTGGTGTTGGCATTGATTAGGCTTGTGACATTGCCGTTACGATATCCTGATATAAACCATTCTGGTATTATGTTAACCGCGTAAGTATCTTGAGGTATTGTCGCACTGGCTTCACTCTCGGCTACCATGCGGCCCGCATAATGACCTAATAGGGTCCATTTAGGAATATCGCAGCCAGCTATAACTCCATGTCTACCTTTGAGAGCTGGCTCTTCCTCTCCATCACAAACGATATCTTCCATATATCTGTTCAAGTGTTGTTCTATTTCATCAGGATTAAAACTTATGTAATTGTCGATCTGTCTCTTTAAATGTTTTTTTGTTTTATTGGTTAGTTTTTTTGTTTTTTTTTGGATAGTCTATACCTCTATATTTCGTGTCTGCTCTCCAGTGTTTATCTTCTATACTAGGATAGTCATCTTGCCAAATTGGAGCCTTGTTACTCCACAATGTGAAGCTCAGGCTGAAATTATTTTTTTTATTGTCATATTGTCAGCGATGGATTTATTTTTATTGTGTGTTAATTTGTACCTGTAAAATCAAGACTTAAATCTGAAAGTTTTGCGGAAAAGTGTATATTTAAAAGGGTCTCTTTGGTTATGCATATTATTTATATTTTTTGTAAGATTACCATTGCTTTTTAAGGTGAATAGGCATTGTTTACATTTGAATTTTTTATTATTCTTACGAAGTAAATTCGTTTTAACATTAGGGACGTTTATAAATTTCTGCTGGCATAAATGGCATGTGGAAACACTTTTTGTATAGAGTGAATATTTAAAATATGAATTTTTTATTCCGCTGAAAGTTTTAGTGATTACGTGGCGGTGGAGGCATGAATGAAGCTTATGGTTGTCATTATGTGTAGCATCCGTAAGTTGTTTTATTTTCGTTAGTGTGGATTTAACTTGTTCTGCAGTCAACAAAGAATCTACAGCACGATGTGTAGATTTCCAGTGATCGTTCCGATTACTTTTATTGCAAAACGTTTTGTTACACACTTTACATCGGTAAGTTTTCTTATTATTGAGTAGCTTTACCTCCGATGGAGAACTTAATTCACATGTGCTAGATACCAACATTGGACTACGGTCAGCGATGACTTTTTTCAAAGCACTCTTGATGTTCGAAAGTCTGGGTATTTCTTCTATAAATCTGTTGCCTTCAATATTTTCTTCTGTAGATACAGTGGCACTTGTGTTCTGTGATGAACATTGTGGTGGTATTTCTTTAGAAACACAACTTACAACTATATGGGATATCATGATGTTCCTTTTTGTTTATCAAACATCTCCACTATATATGAATGATTACTATTATTTAAATGTTAAATTGTTAAATTGTTAAATT